>JANWYL010000113.1 GCA_025056955.1 Sandaracinaceae bacterium
TCCGATCCCCAGGCCAAAGCCAAGGCCAAAAAGAAAAAGCAAACCCTTTTCAATTCCTTGCGCAAGCAGACAAGGGAGCCTTTGCCTCACCCAAAAGGCTTAGCACATGTTACGAAAAACCGCCCCTCGCCGCCGCTCAAGCAAAGCCAATCATGTTGAATCTAGCGCCTTGGCAAGCAAATTGGTGGGAAAGTGCGACCTGTCCGGTCCCGTTCAAAGCATCCGTACGAGGGGGGGCATTCGATTCCTCCTAGTGCAGGATCGCACGCCTGCCAACAGCTAAAGGTGCGACCCCCATCAAATGACATGCAACGAGGCTCAAGACCGTTGACGTCAAAGAAGCAATCCCTTGAGCCCCCTGTGGAACTGCAAAGACTCGTGCACATCCGATGGCCGTCTTCAGTGATTCGCAAGCAACTTGTCCCCAAAGGACATTCCGCATCGCTCGTGCAGGGGAAGTATGGAGCGGTTGTGGTTTGTGCAACACATTGGAAGGTGAGGCCGCCATCATAGGACACGCACAATCCACTTCTCCCGCCAATATTGCACTCAGCGTGACTCCTGCACCCCACCCGAGTGCAAATCCTGCGACCTTTTACCAATGCACACTGGGCGCCTCCTGGGCAATCGACGTCGGTGTTACATTCATCGAGGGTTGTGACCACAATGCACCCCTCAAGCGCCACCCCAAGCGCAAGACCAGTGAAAGCGATGCACGCTTGAATCAAGATGGGATGGAAGGACCCAAAATCTTTTGCCTTTACTTCCATTTTGCCGCTCCTTTCTTGAACCAAAGAAGGCCGCCTTTCAGACGGCACTGCCCGTGGCTTTATTCACAAATGATGCCTGGCTCAAGAAAGCCAAGCAAACCCCCTGGCTTTTCGCTTCTTCCCAAGCCCGTGGACGAGGGGATCGCCAATCGGCGTTCACACCATCCTGCCATTTTCAACATCTGGCCATCACCTCGAGCATGGCCCGGAGGTAGCGGGCGCCTGTCTCGGTGGTTGTTTTCGAGGCCGAAAGAGGAGGAGCGACTTCGACGAGATCCCCCCCTACGATTTCGAATGCTTCCCCCGCATGCCGGATGAGAGCCTCCACGTGCTCAGGCCAAAGGCCATGGGGTTCGGGAGTCCCTGTCGCATCGGCCCAGAGGGCGTCTGTGCCATCGATATCGTTTGAGATGTAGAGGCGTTTGATTCCTGCCTCTTTGAGCCAAGCGATGAGGGTTTCAATGCCCTTTTGAGGATCAGCCAAAAATTCTTTGGCCCACATTTGGCGCACGCCCAGGGTTTTTTCCCAATGCTCCCGAGCGTAGCGGCTTGCCCGGATCCCCACCTGGACCAAACGACCGCCTCTTCCCAAAAGCTCATTTGCGTGATAGGCCCAAGTGGCAAAGCAAATCCGCACGCCCAGGCGTTCGCTCAGAAGGTCTGTGTGGGCATCGATGTGAAGGATGCCAATTGAGTTGTGGCGAGGAATCAACGTCGAAACCACAGGCCAAGAAAGCGAGTGATCGCCGCCCAAAGCGAGGATGCGCAAGGTGGGATTGATCTCCAAAAGGGCCCGTATCACGACTTCGGCCATTTCAAGCGGGGCAACTGGCCAAGGCGCAAGAGGATCTCCATAGAGGGCCCTTCGAGAGGCCTCCTGCTGGGCATCCGAAAGCATGGCTTCGCTCAAAAACTGAGGAACAACAAAGATGTCCCCCACATCGACAATTCCATGCGCCTCGACAAAATCTTGCCAGTCGGGCATCTCAAGCAAGGCTTCCCTTAGGCCCAAAGGTCCGAGGTTTGCGCCACGTCGAAAGCCCGCCCCCGCATCTGATGGAAGGCCAATCATCGCAATGCGCGCTTTCCCCACACGTCGCAAAGCGCTTCTATGGGCTTCGAGCACTTCCTCCTCTTTTTGCGCGCCGTAAAAGCGCGCCTGAAATGCCTCAACGAGGGCTCTGCCTGTCGAAACGAGATAGAGGCCGCTTCCCGCTGGCCTAAGCAAAGCTTCCAAGGCTTTCTCATGCAGGTCCATTCCTAGCCATCTTCAGGCGAGCGGTAGCGCACAGTCAACACAGGCACTTCGGCACTTCGAACCACACGCTCGGCAACGCTTCCCAAAAGAAAGTGCTGAAGCCCCGTTTTTCCTGTCGTGCCCATGACAATCAGATCGGCTGGAATCTCTCGGGCAGCCTCGACGATTTCAACGTAAGGAATCCCCATCCTCAGGCCAGTCCTCACCGGGATTCCACGCTGGACAGCTGGCCCGACAAATTGCTCAAGCTCCCGTCGCACTTGGCTTTCGAGATCCCGGGCAAGACCGGAGTTTGGAGAGGCGTAGGCCGAAAGCTGGTAGACATGAATCACATGCACCTCGGCGCTGAACACCTGGGCCAGATCACAGGCAAGGCCAAGGGCGCGTTGGGAAGCCTCCGAAAAGTCAATTGGGCAAAGGATCGAACGAGGTGCAAAGGGCATTGCTTCCTCCCTTCGCCATGAGGCCTTTCAATCAAAGCACAGAGCATGAGCCAAGCGCAACCCTTAATTGACGCCTACCCTGGCGATGGTGTGGCATAGGGAGTTGGGGGAGGGGGATAAGAAGGAGGTTGAGAGGGTGGTGGGGGAAGCGAAGGTGAATATGGTGCGATCAACCAGCGGCAACCTCCAGCCGAGCAGGAAAGGCGATAGCGCAGCCATTGACCGCAAGCATTGACATCGCGCACTGTTGTGGTCGGAGAGACCACTTGGCAGTGCTCAATTGGGCAGCCCAAGGCCTGAGAAGCCAAAAACACCGCTGGAACGATCGGTTCCCAGTTGCATCGCCCAGCGCGCTGGCAAACGAGGGCGTATTCGCGGATTTTGCCACAGCCACGCACCTCTGCCGCGCGAGTTGCAAGCACTGAAAGCGAAAGGACATCGCGGCTGCATTGCATGTCCCCTTCGGCCAAATGGAGGAGATTTTCAAGTTGGCCTGCCTCCATGATGTCTGCCTGGCTTTTGCGAGACCGAATCAGTTGTCCACACCCCAAAGCCATGGCCCAAATCACCAGTCCAATCATGCCCATGCTCAATTGATGCTTGGCCATTGCATGAAGCGTAACACATGCGACCATGCACCTAACACTCATGGAGGTTGAGCCCCTCTCAAATCTCAAGCGAAGCCAATCATTCCCTCTGCACCCTCTGCCCAGAGAAAACGGGCGAGAGCTTTGGTTTTTTTGCAGAGACTTGAAAGCGAACACCACTCTTTGCGTTCATGGAAAAATTCACCGTACGGACCCAATCCATCGATGCACGGAACACCCAGCGCAGATAACAGGTTGGCATCTGATCCCCCCCCTTGAAGAGGTGCTTCTCCACAGCCAAGTCCAACTGCCCTCGCATGCTTTTCATAGCGCAATCGCAAGGATTGGGTCTTCTCGGTTGACTCCATTGGAGGGCGTGCAACCCCGCCATCAACCCTAAGCATCACCTTCTTCACCCGATCATTCACCCATTGATCACCAATGTGGGTGCATGGATCGCGCAAGATGCGGTAGAGGCCTTCCTCAAAGTGCGAAAGCGCTTCAGAAGAAGAAAAGCGCACGTCGACTTCGATTTCAGCATGTTCTGGAACAGTGTTTTTCGCACTCCCCCCGCGGATGATGCCAACGTTTACTGTCAAGTTGCCAGCTGGATCTGTCATGCATTCAAGCCCAAGGACAGCACAAGCGATGGCGTGGATTGCGCTTGCGCCATCAAAGATGCGGTTTCCGGCATGAGCGGCCTGGCCATGGGCGCGTATGGTAAAGAGGCCACTTCCCTTGCGCCGCGTCACGATTTGGTCACCTGGGCGACCGGCTTCGAAAACGAGCGCTTGCCAAGCCCGTGGCCCCCACTCCTTCCAGATGGAGCGGGACGATGGTGATCCGATCTCCTCATCGCTTACAACAACAAGGGCCACCGGGAGCGCCGCCCACCGTTTTGGGTCCACGCGTCGAATCGCCTCAAGCGCAAAGAGCATTTCCGTGAGGCCGGATTTCATGTCGAGCACTCCCGGCCCCATCAAGCGATCCCCCTCGCGCTTTGTGCCGAAAAAACCCATCGACCGGGGAAAGACGGTGTCGATATGCCCGACAAGCAGCGTGAGGGTTTTTTTGTTGTCTGTGGCGGCATGCATGAGGTAAATGCGGTGCGAGGCCACCTCATGGGCACCGGGATCGATCTTTTGAATCACGAGGCCACACTCCCTTGCGGCCTGGTCAAGGCGCTCAAGCGCCATTTCCACATCCTCGACCTCGCGGCTTGCGCTTGGAAGATCAACCAGCTCCTTGAGCAAAGCAAGCTGCTCCGCTTCAAAAGCGTCATCAACTGCTTCATCGAGGAGCTCGAACACGCGCATGTCCGTTTCGCAAGTGTTCATCACGACCATCACCTCTTGCGCCTGGTCTTGCCTGGCTTTGTGGCTGCACCAACCTATCCTTCAGGTTGAAAGCTTCCCTGAGTTTATCAGGTGCCCCATGCCCAAAGGACGCTTCTGGAAACACTCGCTTGCGCTTGCGATCTCCTTCTGCCTTGTTTTTGCGTCTTTTGCGCTCAGCCAACGCCGCAAAGCCCGTAACATTCCAAAAGACGGCACAATCGTCGAGTGGACGCTTTTCGTTTCCCCACGGGGAGAGCATCCAGCCGAGCGGCGCCCGATTCCGAATACCGCTGGCGAAATCGACGTGCCGGGCCTTGGTTACCGCTGCCGCTACAGTGAGCCCAACCGCGTGGCAGCCACCTCAACAGCATGGTCCGAGACCCGAATGCTCGAATGCGAAATCGGCGGGGTACTGGTTTCAACGAACGGATTTTGCCAGGTTTTTGAAAAGTCATGGGGCCCACGGGCTGCGGTTCTCTATATCGGAGCTGGCCCTTTGGCCGACCGCGTCCAGATTTCGCTCGACTGCCTTGTGCGTCCCCCATAGGAGTTGGCAAAGCCAGAAGGTGCGCTGGCCCGTCCCTTGAGTTGTTTTCATCTTAACAACATGGACTTCCCCTACTTTTTCACTTGGACAGCCCAGCGGGCAGCCACGCCCATTGCCATCCGGGGAGGCAAAGGGGTGTGGTTTGAAACAGAAGAAGGTCTCTGGCTCGACTTTGGCTCCTTGAGCTATCAGGCCAACCTTGGACACGGCTCAGAGCGGATGGTGCGGGCGATCCAGCGGCAGTGCGAACGCCTCCTTCTCACCTTGCCAAATGGGATCTATCCCGAAAAAGAAGCCCTCGCACGCGCCCTCCTTGAGAAAGCGCCTTCGGGCTTTTCAAAGGTCTTTTTTACCCTTGGAGGCGCAGAAGCCGTCGAAAATGCAGTAAAAATTGCGCGGCTTTTCACAGGCCGCTACAAAACGATTTCCCGTTACCGGAGCTACCATGGGGCAACCCTTGGCGCCCTTGCCCTTTCCGGCGACTACCGCCGCCCTCCCCTTGAGCCCCTGGGCCCTGGGGCAATCCACGTGCTCGATTGTTATGTTTCGCGCTTGCCTGGGGGGGCTCAGTCGATTGAAGGCGGAGGTTCCGCCGACGCGATTGCGCTGACCGCCAAACTTGAAGGCCCTCGTTCAATTGCGGCGATTGTGGTCGAGCCCGTTCCTGGCCAAAACGGTTGCCTGGTGCCACCGCCCGGCTACTGGGACGCTTTGCGCCGCATCGCCGATGCAGAGGGGGCCGTTTTGATCGCCGACTGCGTCCTCAATGGATTTGGCCGCTTGGGCACCTACTATGGCTTCGAAGCGGTTGGAGAAGCCGCGCCCGACATCATTGTGCTCAGCAAAGCCCTCACAGGAGGCTATGCCCCCCTGGGTGCTCTCCTTGTGCACGATCGGATCGCCCGCCACTTCGACGACCACGTGCTCTATGCAGGCCTGACCTTCTACGGTCATCCTTTGGGGGTTGGCGCAGCCCTCGAAGCCGTGCGCATCTATGAAGAGGAGGGCTTGATCCAAAGGGCAAGCGAACTCGCAAAACCCTTTGCCTCTTTGCTCCATGCCTTTCAAGACCGCTGGCCTGAGCTTGTCCCAAAAACGCGGGCGATTGGCCTTCTTGGGGCATTCGAGCTCAACATGAAGCAAGAAGCCTTCGAGCGCTTCGTTAAATCCCTTCGAGCTGAACGCATTCACCTTCACATCAACCATGGTTTTCGCACGGTCATCTTGGCCCCTCCTCTTGTAATTCATGCCCATGAGCTCGAGGAAGGCTTTGCACGGATTGAGCGAGCGCTTCTTGCAAGTGTGCAGTGAGTCGCAAAGCTTTCCCTTGACCCCCCACTCCATGAGGGTGCGAATGCATCAACACGCAAAAACAGCGCTCCTCGTCATTCTTGTTTTCGTGGGCTGGCTTGCGCCTTCCGCAACCTGTCGAGGAGAAGAGCCCCCTTCAACCTCAAGTCCAATCGCCGTGCAGTGGGCCGCTGGGCCACAACCAGAGCTTTTGGCAGCACCCATTGTGATGGGAGGCCTCGGTGTGGCAGCCATCGCGGGTGGTATTGTCTTTTTTCACCTTGCAAGCGAACGACATGGAGAAGCGCTCCTCCCTCAAACCACCCAAGCGCGCGCACTTGCGCTTTCACGAGAAATCAATGACCTCTCCTCTATCTCTACTGCGCTTTTTGTTGGGGGAGGCGTTGCCCTTGGGATCAGTGCGCTGTGGTCACTCATTCTCCCCTTCTCATCCCACCCTATCCCCCCAACCCGCACCCGAGCCCATCTTAATGGGTTATCGCTTGAGTTCAAGTTTTAATCATATGCAACGACTCAAAGGAATTGCGTCTTTCGCATTTTTTCTTGTAGGGTCTTCTTGCTCTTTCTCGCCCATTCCTCTTGAAGGGCGCTTTTGCCGCTCAAACAGTGATTGCATCCAAGGATATACCTGTTCAGAGGAAGGTCAGTGCATCCCCACACCCGATATGGGCCGAATTGATGGAGGCAAACGCGATGGAGGAAGGCGAGACGCTTCGAGGGTGGATGCCCCCCTTGATGGCAATGGTGAAAATGATGTTGCTTTGGATTCTTCCTCAGTTGACACCCACCAAGAAGCCAAAACACCATTTGGTGAAGACGCGATATCCCGAGACTCCTCCTTTGACGCGCCGATTGAAGCCACAGATTGGGATGGGGGGTTATCAAAAGAAGGTGATGCACTGGATGCAAGCACCCACTACGACACCAACGATGGTTTGGACTCACCGAACGAATTGGAGGATGCTTATGTGAAAAGCAATCTCGGTGATGGAGATGGGTAGCAGGACATGCAAAGATCACCCATCCCTCATTTTCTCGAAAGGGATGGACTGGGTGTGGGAAGGGAGGCAGTGGGTAAAGCACCCTGAAGAAATGCATCGGGCACCCGTGCTCCAAGGGATTGGATGAGTTCGATCGCAAGCCGCTTGCGGCTTTCGATCTCGGGGGCCAGCTCAGGGGCCTCTTTGGCTTCGACTTCGGCCTGCTTGAGGAGCGCCCTGGCCCGAGCAATCGCCTCGCTTCGGAGGCCCATTTCGCGAAAGCGTTCGGCTTGAACAAGAAGCATATCGATCCTTTCGAGAGGGCTTGTCGTCCGTCGTGTCATTGCCGCTCCCAATGTGTGTCGTGATGGAGGTGCGGCAAGATCCAGACGTGTAGTAAAAAAAGCCCATGCTCAGGCGGGTCAAAATCGTCTGCACGATTGGTCCGGCGGTGATGAGCCGGGAAATGATGGAGCGCTTGGTTGATGCCGGGATGGACTGTGCGCGCCTCAATTTTTCTCACGGAACCCACGAAAGCCACCGCGAGGCAGCGCTTCTTGTGCGCGAAGCCAGTGGCCGGGCCAGGCGCCCAATTGCCCTCCTTGCTGATCTTTGCGGGCCCAAAATGAGGGTCGGCCGATTCGCCCAAGGACGCGTCGAGCTTCGGCCTGGCGCGCGCTTCGTGCTCACAACGCGCGATGTGCTTGGAGATGAGCACATCGTGAGCCAGACCTACGAGGCCCTGCCAAGGGATGTGGGGCCAGGCACCATCATTTTGCTCGACGATGGGCTCATTCGGCTTCGCGTGGTCGAGACCACAGCAACTGATGTGATCACAGAGGTGGAAGTGGGGGGAGAGCTCAGCGATCGGAAGGGCATGAACATTCCCGGCGCGCCTCTTTCTACCCCTGCCCTCACTCCCAAAGACAGAGAAGATCTGCGCTTCGCCGTTGAGGAGCTCAAAGTCGACTACGTGGCCCTTTCTTTTGTTCGGCGCCCCGAAGACGTCGAAGAAGCAATGGCGATCGCACGCGGTACACCGATCATTGCCAAAATCGAAAAACCGGAAGCCATACAAAACCTTGAGCAAATCCTCGATCGCGTGGACGGCGGTGTCATGGTGGCAAGGGGTGATCTCGGCGTCGAAGTTGGGCCGGAATGGGTGCCCCTCCTCCAGAAAAAGATCATCCGCGAGGCCAATCGCCGCGGAAAACTCGTGATCACTGCAACCCAGATGCTCGACTCGATGGTGCGCAACCCGCGGCCCACCCGAGCTGAAGCCGCAGACGTGGCCAATGCCCTTCTTGACGGAAGCGATGCGATCATGCTTTCGAATGAAACCGCATCTGGGAAGTATCCCATCGAAGCGGTTCGCATGATGGATGCGATTGCGCGAGCGGTAGAAGAAGAGATGCTTAAATTCGAGCCGAGATCCGCTGATTTTTTGCAGGAAAAAAGCTGGGGCTTTACAAGCGCAGCAGCCATAGCGGCTGCAAGGCTCAGCTATCTCTTGCCGCTTAAGGCGATCGTCACCTTCACCCGCGACGGCCGGACAGCCCGGATCCTCAGTGAAAACCGGCCACGGGCTCCCGTGATTGCAATCACCTCGAGACCCGAAGTCGCAAGCCGCCTGGCCCTGGAGTGGGGGGTTTTTCCGCGTGTCGAAATACCTCCTGACGATCTCGAAGAAACCTTAAGAATCGCCACTTCACTTCTTGTGCGGGAGGGCTTTTGCCAGCGAGGCGATGAGTTTGCGCTCGTCATCGGATGGCCTCTTTCGGCGGGAAGCAACACTGTGAAGCTTCACCGCCTCTAGGGAGGCGTTTGGAAAGCACCGCATGGCCAATCACCAGGGCTGCAATCATGGCCGTTTCCACCCGAAG
>JANWYL010000114.1 GCA_025056955.1 Sandaracinaceae bacterium
ACCCAATATCGACATTAAGATCATAAATTGAAAGCTGTTCTTTAAAGCAAGACCCATCGCAGAAGAACTACTCAACGAGCATAAGGCCAGGAGGCAAGGAGTCGCCCAAAACTTTTTGAACCGTTTCTGCCTCGATGGGGCTTGGCTCTCGCACCATTTGAATCCAGGAAGGGGGCGATTTCAAAATCTCCAATCGGCGGAGAATTTCCGCGCGCAAAGATTGATCGATGTCCCGATTTCTGTCTCCACTCATTCGAGCCAATTGTACCGCGGCAAGCGCTGCATGCTCAACCTGGGTCCAATCGATTTCAAGAAGGATCCGGGCCCACTCCTCAGCGACAGATTTTGAAACCACCGTGTGAACACTCCCATAAAGGGGCACACGGGCCCCAATTCTCCCAAGCACAGCCCAAGCGAAAGGCTTTTCGTTGTGTTTGAGCAAGCGCTCAAGAATCCAAGTCCCGACTTTTTCTTTTTCAGATGCAGGAATGCGCTCCAAGGCGCCGGCCAGGCGCAAGATGTCGTCTTGGCCTTGGGCCCGAGGACCTGGTGGCCTTGGGCGGGGCCTGGGCGTAGGTGGATGCAGGTAGTACTCAATTGCCCGAAGGACTTGGAGCTGCTGGGGCTCATTGAGCCCTCCGGCCACCCTTCGCCAAAGGATCCACCATTCTGACCAATTTTGGGCTTCTGAAGCAAATTGCACCCCTTGCTCAAAGATGGCAAAAAGCTGCTGCACTCTCCAATCATCAAGGGGGTATCCAAAACCTGGCCTGAGGCAGAAGCCAACCAAATTGAACCATATCCGCTCGTGATCTGCGCTTCTCCGCCGGTGCTTGGCTCCCGCAAAAAGGGCTCCCCAGAGCTCACGCAAAAGGGGCATGGACCAATCATGGCGAGGTCCAAGAATGCGCTCGAGATCTTGCCTGAGGGTTTTATGTGGCTTTGAATCGATGCGCGCTTCGCTTTTTCCAAAGACGAGTTCGATTCGCTGCTTGGCTTCTACAAAGCGAGGATGGATCTGGATGATTCGCTGCCCTGCCAAAGAGACGAGCTCGGAATCGCTTCCACGCGTTTGGAGCTCAAGCACCCAGCGCCTGCCACTGTTTTGGTCGATGCAATAGACCTCCAAGGTGCCTATTTCGGTGAGCATTGCGGCAATTGACACCGGTACCTCTGTTTTTTTGGCAGAGGCTGGACCTTCTTCGAGCACGGCAGCGATTGGGGGCAAAAGGTGAACGAGATCGCGCTCTAGCTTGATCGTTGGATTGTTTTCTTGCACGTCGTTTTGTTCTTCCCAAAGGGCTCGCACGGGGGCTTCATCCACGATCTCGACGAGATCTCCTGGGCGGAGGTAGGCCGCCTGGGCGGTGGATGAAGCGAGGCGGAAGCGCACAGGTTCTCCCAGGCGCAGGCGAAAAGAGCGGCCTTTGAGCAGGACTTCTTCTCCCTCCTCGACCCCTCGAGGAAGCAGGCAAATGGCTTTTTCGGGCGATTCTGGCGATTTTGGATCTTTGCCAAGCCAGATGAAATAGCTGCGCGCTGAGCCCCCACCGACCTTGAGGCCAATTCCTCGGCGCGCCAAACCGTAATGAACTGCTCCTCTGGCAACAGCAAGTTCTGGGTGGGGGTTCTCGAGAATCCGAAAGGGCTCGCCTTTCCGCCATTCGAGGAGGACCTCGTTCATCCGCTCCCGCAAAGCGCGGCTGAGAAATACACCGCCATTTAAAAGCAGACCATCTGGAAGGGCACGGCCTTCGATCAGGGCATTGCCAACCGCTTCTTTGGCGAGCCTTTGGTGGACATTCAAAAAGGCCGCAAGGTGCTTGGTGATGGCGGGATCTTGGGCGTATGGCAAGCCCAGCTCCACGATTGCGCGTCCACGTCGCTCTGGCTTGGCATCGATAGGGACTTTTGGAAAGAAGCCCTCAAGAAGCCGCTCGCGCACGGTTTCGTGCTTGAGCTGGATGCTCATCGCATTACCCACAAGGCGAGAGCCTGCTCCAAGAAGGGTGAGGCTTAGGCTTTCTGGCGGATTTTCGGAAAACAAAGCCTCTTTCGCAATCCGACACTGCTGGACCAGCTCTTGGAAGCGACTGCTTGGCAGGCGGCTTCCAAGCTGGCTTTCGGCCTCGCGGGCCAAAAAGAGGTCCATGTTATCGCCTCCCAACATCAGATGCTCACCCACGGCGATGCGTTGAAGGCGTGGCCCAGAAGGGCCCTCCTCGACCCGAATCAAGGTGAAATCGCTTGTCCCTCCCCCCACGTCGACCACAAGGACCAGATGGAGATCCCACAAGGCATCGCTGGCGTCTCCTTTTCGGCCGAGCCAGTCATAAAAAGCCGCCTGAGGCTCTTCAAGAAGATGCACCTTTGTGAGACCAGCTTTCTGGGCAGCTTCGAGGGTAAGGGCCCTTGCACCCTCATCGAAAGAGGCAGGAATTGTGAGGATCACGTCCTGAAGTTCGAGAGGGTCTTTGGGATGCGCGTGGTTCCAAGCACAAAGCACGTGGGCGAGGTAGCTTGCACTCGCTTCGACAGGCGAAATCTTAGGAACTTCTGGTGATGCCCCCCACGGAAGAATCGGCGCTTTCCGATCAACCCCAGGGTAGGAGAGCCAACTTTTGGCGCTTGCAATCAAACGGCTTGGCACCTTGCTTCCAAGCCTTCGCGCAAGCTCTCCAACGACAAATGATTCCCCTTTATGAGCTCCCCAGGGAAGCTGCATTTCCTCTTTTCGGAGTTCTCCTTCTCCTGGCTGGTAACGAAAGGAGGGGAGAAGGGGCCTTGCCTCGATTTCGCCGGGGGCAACGAGCTGAAGCACATCAAAAATTCGAGGAGATCCGATCTTTTGGCCTTCGTTGATTTGGCAATAGGCCACAACAGTGTGGGTGGTTCCAAGATCGATCCCGACGATGAAGGAAGCCTGTTCAGTCACCTTTCTATCAGCCTGGCAACTTGGGCACCCTTGGGCAAGTCTGGTGAGAGGAGTTGAGCCAAGATGCTGCAATGAGGCAAAGGTTGAGCCTTTGGGTGGCATGGATGGAAAATAGGGGAACCTCTCAGGGATGGAAGGGGTTGCCTGTCTCAAGCATGGCTTCATTGGCCGGTTGAGAAGGGAAGCACCAGGGGTTGATTGGTGCAGGCAGCGCCGTGAAGGCGAAGTGCGATTGCGGGCGTGTTTTTGGATTGCATGGCAATTTAAAGGGATCGCATCACACTCTGTGCAATGGATCCTGCGGAGGTGCTCGTAGAGGAGCTGGCCTCGGCCCTCGGCTTCGATGAGGGCTGGGAGCTCCATCGCCCGCGCTTGGCCAATTTTTTGCGCCTTGTTTGGGAGTGGAATCAGCGCTTTAACCTTGCAGGTGCTCAGGACATGAGAAGCCTTGCTGAAGTGCTTTTGGCTGATGCAATGGTTCTTGCACGGGCAGGGCTTGTGCATCGAGGGGAGCGCATCATCGATGTGGGAAGTGGTGCTGGGAGTCCTGCTTTGCCTCTCGCTTTGATTCGCGAGGACCTTCAATTTCTCCTCGTTGAGGCCCGCCAAAAACGGGTGGCTTTTTTGCGTTGGTCCATCGCAACGCTTGGCTTGACCGAGCGCGTTCGAGTCATCCAAGCCCACATTAGCCCCTCAAGACCCCGCATGCCTCCCTGCAGCTACTCCCCGAGTCTGGCTTCATCCCGGGCCACTTTCGAGCCTGCAACATGGTTGAAAGTGGCTGCCTCTTTGGCTCCTGCTGCTTTGGCCTTTGTCGTGCCAGGTACCCTTCTCGAAACAAATCACTTGAAGGCGCGCTTGACCTATCGCTTGCCATGGAGCCTCGCTCCAAGAGAAATCTTGCGCTTTGAAAAACCATGAGGCTTCGTTCGCACCATTCCCTGCACCTTCATCTGGCGCTTTTGACGGTCCAGTTTGCTTTTGCGAGCCTTTCGGTTGTCGGTCGGGTTTTGGTCACGCAGCTTGGGCCGCTGACAGTGGCTTTTGCTCGCTTGGTGGGAGGAGCGGTGGCATTGGGTTTGGTGGATCGCTTGCTAAAGAAAGGGCCCCGCGAGCCTTTTCGATTGAGCGATCTAATGGGCATCGCAGGCTGCTCCCTGCTTGGGATTTCAGGGAATCAAATGCTCTTTTTGCTCGGTCTTCGATGGACCACAGCGACCAATGCCACACTGATTGTGGCCGGAATTCCGCTCTTTACAGCCTGCGTTGAGGCCGTCTTTTTTTGGCTTTTGCCAAATTCTCAGCTTGGGCGGCGGATTGGACTTGGCGAGTGGCTTGGGGTTTTTTGCTCTTTTTTGGGCATTTTCATTTTGATTGGGCCCGACTTGGGCCAATCCCATGGCCTTTGGCTTGGCGATGTGCTCGTTTGCATGAATGCCTTGGGATATGCCTTTTACCTCGTGCTCGTTCGCCCTTACATCCAGCGCTTTGGAAGCCTTTCAGTGACGGCCTGGGGCTTTATAAGCAGCGCCTTGATCGCTTTCCCAATTTGTTTTCCCTCGCTTCTGAGCGACTGGCCTCGAATCGATCAAAAGGCAAGCATGCTCTTATTGTACGTTGTGCTCGTACCTACGATCTACACGTACATCCTCAATGCATGGGCCTTGCGTTTGGCTCCTCCTTCCCTGGTTGCTGCCTACATTTTTGTTCAGCCTCTGGTTGCCACTGCTTTGGCATGGTTCTTTTTGAATGAGCCAGTGGGATGGAACTTCGCTGTGGCCTTCTTTTTTGTGTTTGCTGGCCTTTGGGTTTTTGTGTTTTCAACATCACGTGCTTCTCAGCTGAATCTCGAAGCGAAAGGGTCCTGAATTTCCCTTGCAAATCGTGTTGGGGGGCTTGTGATCAAAGCTGTGGTGCTTTTTACCTCAATTTTGGATTTGGGGCTTTGGCTCGCCAAGGCTTGGCATGAATCCCTAAAAGGAGGCAGGCTTTGTTTTGGTCCTTGTTGCAAAAGGGCCATAGGCTTGCACCAAAGGCCGAGCTGGAGCATGAAGGCTCCCATATGGCCAAGGTACGCTTTCTCCCCTCAGGCTACGAGACCGATGTTCGTGTTGGGACTGCCCTTGTTGATGTTTGCGACGAGCATCCTGAAGCCGAAGTGCCTTTTTCTTGCCGCTCCGCAAGCTGTGGCACCTGCCGCGTTCGCGTCCGCGAGGGGATGGAATTTCTTTCTCCTCCGGCAGATGATGAGCTCGATGTGCTCAGTGTTTTTGGGGATGGGCCAGACGTTCGCTTGTGCTGCCAGCTCAAGGTACGAGGCGAGGGCAGGATCGTTCTCGAAGTGGTTGAGCCCTAATAGCTTTGCTTTTTAAGGCTAAGCTTCTTCTTTTTCTACGATTCGCAAATACGCTTGTGCCAAGCGATTGCTTGGATCGATGAGGATGGCTTGCTTCCAAGCCCTGCGCGCCTCCTCTTTTTTTCCTTGAGCAAGGAAAGCCAAGCCCAGGCCAAGCCAGGCGGGGGCATACTCTGAGCGCAACTCCACTGCTTTTTGAAGTTCTTCGATGGCTTTGTCGATCTCTCCAAGCTGGCGATGGATGCGGGCAAGGCGCACGCGCAAGTCCACAAAGCTTGGGCAAAGCGCAAGCGCTTTGAGCAACTCCTCTTTTGCGTGCTCGATGAGGTTCACTTCTTCATAGGCCTGAGCAAGCTCGGCGTGAAGGTTGGCGATTTTCCCCTTGATGTATGGGTCAATGCCATCAGCGCTGCTTGTGCTTTGCCTTAAGGCTTCTTTGTAAAGGCGGCTCGAATCCTCGTAAAACCCAAGGGCGTTATAGGTCACCGCCAAATTTAAGGCCGCATCGGTGTATTTCGGATTGATGGCCAGGGCTTCTTCAAACATGGCACGCGCTTCGTCCAATCGCCCACTCAGGTGGTAGATCAGACCCAGCATGTTGTAAACGTCAGCAAAGCGGTGGTTGCTCTCTATGAGTGCCCTTAAAAGAGGCTCTGCCTTATCGTATTCACCTCGCTCGTAGTGCTCACGGCCAAGGCGGAGAAGCTCTTTTGAGCGGTCGTCCATCGCGATCCTCTCGAGTCCAAGGGGCAGGATGAGCGAGCGCCATCGCCGCCTCGGCCGTATTATATCAACGTATGGAGTCGGGAGTTGGCGTGGCTCGCTTTCGAGGAAGGCTTGGAGACCTGCTTTTGGCTTCTCTTTTTCTTCGAGAAAGTGAGCTCAACCATGCCCTCGAGGAGCAGAAGCGCAGCGGAAAAAGGCTTGGAGAGGTGCTGCTTGAACTCGGATACATCTCAGAGCTTGAACTTGCGCACGCGCTTGCCCATCAACTGGGCATTCCTTGGGTCAATCTGAAGAGGGCCACTCTTTCTGAGAAGGTTCTCAACCTGATCCCAGGATCCCTTGCCAAAGAAGCGCGAGCAATCCCCATCGAGAAACGCTTTTCACCTCATCGGGAGGTGCTCTTGGTTGCGACAGACGATCCCCTCAACGAAAAAGCCCTCCAAGCGATTGCCAATGAGGTTGGTTGCTTGGTGCAACCAGTGGTGGCAAGGAAGGGAGACCTTGAAGAGGCCCTTGCCCTCTACTATGGCTCTGATTCTGAAGAGGGTGAAGCAATTTTCGTTGGTTCCGAGGAAGCGCCCATACCACAGGGAAGAGCATCCAATCAAGCGCAGGCCTACTCCGCTGAGGTTTTAGGCCAAGGCTTGGTCGAACAACCATCTCAAAAAGAAAAAGAAGGGGGCTCAATCACTGAGGAAAGATCAGATGAAGGAGAGAAAACCCTTGCGGGAGAATGGGTGGAGCAAACAACCGGAGAAGCCGTAAAATCGTCATTTGGTTTTGAAGGGTGGGAATTGCTTGAAGCGAGGGACTGGGCCCTTGTGCTTCTCAAGCTTTTGGTGCGCAAAGGAATTCTCACAGAAGCTGAGATTCAAGAGGAAGCGAGGCGTTTTTTGGCTGCTCCCAAAGACTCGAAGGGGCCCTCCGGTGGCTACCCTCGGTAAAAATCAGCGATTGCTGAAACGACACGTTCGATCTGTGCTTCGCTCAGACTTGGGTGGATTGGCAAGGCCAAGACCTCCCGGGAAGCCCGTTCTGCCTCGGGAAAGTCTAGTGGCTTATGGCCAAGCCGGGCAAAGCATGGCTGGAGGTGAAGGGGCTTTGGGTAGTGGATGTCAGTGGCAATGCCCCGCTCAGCAAGAAACAGGCGCAACGCATCTCGCTCTGTACTCCGCACAACGTATTGATGGTAAACGTGGGTTTCCCGGAGGCGAGGGGGGGGGCGAAAGCGTTCGGGGTCGATTCCAAGCTCGGCAAAAAAGGTGTCATAAAGAGAAGCGAGTTTTCTGCGCTTTGCAGTCCACTCTTCGAGTTTTCGCAATTTCACCCGCAACACAGCTGCCTGGAGCGCATCCATTCTGAAATTCCCCCCGACGTGCAGGTGCTCATACCGCTCAATGGCGCCATGGTTGCGGATCATCTTCATGGTTTTTGCGAGATCCGGATCACGGGTAATCACCAATCCTGCATCCCCAAAAGCACCAAGGTTCTTAGTGGGGTAGAAAGATATCCACCCTGCTGTCCCGATTGTGCCTGTCATTCCACGATGGGTGTTGGCCAAAATCGATTGGGCAGCGTCTTCTAGAAGATGAATCTGAAATCTTTGTGAAATTTCAAGCAACGCATCGATATCTGCTGGTTGTCCATAAAGGTGAACTGCGATGATTGCGCGGGTTCGAGGCCCAATCACCTGGGTGATCTTCGAAGCATCGATGTGGAATCCATTGGGTTCAATATCGACAAAGACAGGGGATGCACCCACCCGCACGATGCAGGTGGCGGTGGAGACGAAGGTAAAAGGGGTGGTGATCACCTCATCTCCGGGGCCAATTCCAAGGGCCATGAGAGCGATGAGCTCGGCATCGGTTCCGCTTGAGCAGCCAAGCACTGAGGGGGCGTTGAGGCGTTTGGCAAGCTCGGCTTCGAGGGCTTCGACCTCAGGACCAAGCACGAAGGCGTTTGAGGCGAAAACCCGCTCAAAGGCCTCTCGAATTTCTGGCAAAAGCGCTCTGTTTTCCCATGCGAGGTCGATAAAGGGCACTTCAAGGCTCATATTTGCACTCATTGTGGGCTTGAGGCCCGAGGGCTCAAATGCCTCTGTGGGTTTGTGGGTTCTAAATGCTTGCTTTTGTCTGTGATTGCCAAAGCCATGGCCGCACGCGTTTTCGAAGAGGCGAATGTTCCTATGGCATGATATGGGGGCATGGCTGAGCTTGAAGAACACGCGATTCAGAGGGATCGGGCTTTCCTTGTGCGCCTGGTTGTGGCGCTCGGATTGGGGATTGCGATTGGGCTTTGGATTGGAAGCGCGCTCACTTCAGAGGAGATTGGAAAAAGCAGCGCGCGCTTGTTGGGCTACGAGATGCCCGATTCAGGCAATTCCTCTTCTTCCCGTGGAAAACCCTAATCCTCATCGAAGAGCGCAAGCTGTGGGCTGCTCTTTGAAGGAAGGGGGGGAGCCATGGCATTGATGCCAATTTCAAGTCCGAGTCTTTTGGCGTGGAGGTGAAAAAGGCGCTCGATGAGCTCCCAACGCTCCCCCTCTCCTCGCATGCGTTCTCCAAAAGCGCTTTCTTTGGCCATGCCTCGAACTGCGCGGATGTGCTTGATGATGGTTTGGGCCCGCTCGGGGAGAACCTCTTTCAGCCTCTCTTCAAAGACGAGGCGGAGCTCATGAGGAAGGCGCACGAGGCTCATAAAGGCAAAGCGGGCCCCAGAAGCCTTGGCCCGATCCAGGATGCTTGGGATGGCGTGATCGTTCAGGCCTGGAATGATCGGTGCAAGGGAGACGCCAACAGGAATTTGGGCATCGGCAAGGCGGCGCATCGCTTCAAAGCGCTTGGATACAAGGCTTGCATAGGGTTCAATCTTTCGGCCAAGCGCGTCGTCTGGCATGGGAACGCTCAAAACGACCCGCACTTCAGTGCACTTTGCGAGGTCGCTCAACAGATCGATGTCGCGGCAGACGAGGGCCGA
>JANWYL010000115.1 GCA_025056955.1 Sandaracinaceae bacterium
CGGAAAAACGACCACGGCTGTGAACCTTGCTGCATCGCTTGCTGTGGCAGAGCAGAGGGTTTTGCTCGTCGATGTCGATGGGCAGGGCAATGCGTCGAGCAGCCTTGGCCTCTGCAGGGGCCGTGTGCAGGCGGGCACTTACGAGGTATTGCTTGGCCAAAGGGGGGTAGAAGAGGTCACCTTTCCAACCGAACTTTCCAACCTTTTTATTGTGCCTGCAACACCGGATCTTTCGGCTGCTGAACTCGAGCTTGCGGGATTGGAGGACCGTGCGTACCGCTTGCGGCAAGCAATCAACCCGGTACGGAATGATTACGATTTCATCTTTATCGACTGTCCTCCCTCTTTGGGTTTGTTGACCATCAACGCGCTTGTGGCTGCTGATGAGGTCATTGTGCCAGTGCAGTGCGAGTACCTTGCGCTTGAGGGCTTAAGCGCCCTCGGCGATACGATTGAGCGGGTGCGCAGGGGTCTAAATACCGCCTTGCGGCTGGATGGTGTGGTGCTCACGATGTACGACAGCCGCACGGGCCTCTCGCGGGAAGTGGCAGAGGAGGTGCGAAAGCACTTTCGGGTCTACGAAATGATCATTCCGCGGAATGTGAAGTTGGCCGAGGCGCCATCTCACGGAAAGCCAATTATCCTTTACGATGCCACTTCGAAGGGCTCACATGCCTATTTGGACTTGGCTCGTGAGCTTCTCAGCAAGGCGGCTTGAGGTGGGCCATGAGCTCGGAGAGCAGGCGAACGTCGCGCTTGGGGAGAGGCCTGGATGCCTTGTTTGGGGGAGTGCCCCAAGGAGGAGGAAGCCCTTCGGAGGGGCAGCTCATGGTTGGGATCGAAGAACTGCACCCCAACCCCCACCAACCCCGCTCTCGGACACGTGAGGTGGGCATCGATGAGCTCGCCGATTCGATTCGAGAACATGGGGTGCTTGTCCCCATTTTGGTGCGCAAGCGCGCGCAGGGAGGCTTTGAAATTGTGGCTGGCGAGCGGCGGTGGCTGGCTGCCCAGCGGGCAGGTCTTCGGGAGGTGCCAGTTGTTGTGCGAGAGCTTTCAACCCAAGCGGCTTTTGAGGCTGCCTTGGTCGAAAACCTTCAACGCGAAGACCTTAACCCCATCGAGACAGCGCTTGCGTTCCAGCGCTTGATCGAGGAGCACCGCCTTCAGCTCGAGGAGGTGGCAAAGCGCGTGGGCAAGGATCGGTCGACTGTTGCAAATGCGCTTCGCTTGCTCAAGCTGCCTGAGTTTGTGCTTGCAGCGATCGAAAGCGGTGATCTCAGCGAAGGGCACGGTCGAGCGATTCTCATGGCCCCAGGCCCAGAAGCCCAGGAAAGCCTCGCCAAAGAGGCGATTGCCCATGGATGGTCAGTGCGCGAGACAGAGCGGCGTGCCAGGCTTTGGGGTAAGCCAAAGCCAGAGGCTGAGGAAAAGGCAGGAAGTGTTCGCGACCTTGAAGAACGCCTGAGCCGCAGGCTGGGTGCACGTGTCACAATCGAGGTGAAAAAACGGGGTGGAGGCAGTATCCGCATCGCCTACTCAACCATGGAGGAGCTCAGTGCGATCCTTGCGCGCATCGGTGAAGAGGGAGCGCTGAGCCAGAATTAACGAATGTAAAAGCGGGGGTCATCAGGCCTGATATCAAGGTGAAAATGGTTGCGATGGCCCTCATTGTAATTGGGAGTAAGAACGGTAGAAACCAGCCGGCGCTCGAAAAGATCGCAAGCGATGCGGAGAAGCAAGGAGGCCTTTGGGTCGGGTGGGAGCGGAGCGTCGCAGGTATGGTGTGCAGGGGTTTCAATGAAATCGTGCTCGACTGAAAATCGTGTTCCATCTTCGCTTTCAAAGGCAACAATGTCGAGGGCCAGACCAAAGCGGTGGAAGCTTGTCCATGGGTGAGGTCGGTAAGAAGAGAGCACGTCCACCCGGCGAATGCCCAGTTTTCTCAGTGCAACTGCCCACTCTGGGAGGCGAAGTGCAAGTTCACAAGCCATGCGCAAGGGGGAATGGAGGGAACGGAATTCAACATCGGCCACGGAACCCGCGAGCTCAACGGGGGCGGGGACGGGAGTTGGGAAGAGTTCAGGAGATAGGACCTTGAAGGCCAGCGGCGCAGAGCGCAACGCCTCAAGGCACTCCCCTTGTGGACGAATCGACCAGAGCCCAAGGGGATCGGTGGCCCACGTGGCTCCAGGAACGATGCCCCTGTGGTTTGGAAAACCTTGCGCTTGGGCGGCAATCATGCGGGCAGCTCTACCAGCCTGATCGGAAGGAGGGGCAAGGAAATGCTCTTGGAGTGGAGGGGGAGGAGGGGGAGGGGTGACAGGGAGTTGGATTGGTGGGTGTTGACGCAGGGTGATGGCAAAAAGAGGTGAGGTGTTGTCATCATGGGTGATAGAAGAAGATACCCGGTGGTGTAAAGGGTGGTGCTTGGGATTTTGTGCGGTGGTTGATCCAATGATGGGTGAGGCGGGAATTGTATCGTCAACAAGAGATGGGCCTGCTTGAAACCACTCGATGCCAAGAGGATCACCCTTTATCTCCATGCGTGCGCTTCCACCTGATGGCACCCTCCAAAAGCGATCGAAATAGCCCATTGCCACTTGGCGACCTTGCCCTGAGATCAGACGAGGGCGGCGGGCTGTCGAGCGAAGTTCATATACAACCCAATCGGGAAGAAAGTCGGGAAGTTCATGGCCTCTTCCCACCATGGTGGGGGTGGTTCCGGCTTGAACGATGATGTAGCGGTTTTGGGTTTGCGGGTTTGGGTAGACAAAGCGCACACCGAGTTCTGTGCCCTCAAAACGACGCTCACCCACCACAATGCCTTTCGCATCAATCCGAATTGGAAGGCGGTCGCGCCAGCGTTCGATCCAGAGATTTGACCCAGGTGTGCCATAGAGCACAAGATGAGCTGAACGCATGAGGTTTTCATCCACTTCGGTGTCGGCTCGCACCTCTTGGCGAAAACCCCAAAGCCAAATCGGCCAACCGCGTGCTCCTCGCTCCGCTTCGCGCCTTAGCGCTTCGGTGTGCGCGGGGTTTTGGGTGCCGTAGACATGCACCATGCGTTCGTAGTAGGGATCAGTCAAAGGGCCAGAAAGACCTGGCATCTTTTCAAGCATTCCTGTCGAGGGCAAGGGTCCTGCTGCCCAGCGGTTGCCTTCTTTCCGGTGGAAAGCCGATGGGGCACTGCTTCGCTGGCCGCGGTACACTTGTTGCCCATCGATTTCAATGCGCAGTTCCGGGCCACTTCCGGTAGGGGCGTCGCTCAGCTCAAAGCGCAGCTCAAGCACATTTGAAGTCGTGGCAGTGATCAGGCCATCGCTTGCCCTGGCGACCACCTTTGCGAGCTCGGGATATCGCTCGAGGCGGGTCACGCTCACCCAGTGCTGCCGATTGGCTCGGTAATCCCCTGTGATCAGGCGCACTTCCTCAGGCCGTCGATTGCGCCGAATTTGGGCAAGCTCGGGGTAGATCTGGCCGTGGCGGTGGACAATGTAGAGCAGGTCGTGGCCAAAGTTATACCATCGCACCTTGGGCTCGAGCCCAAGCGAACGCATGTGGGCTTCGAGCTCCCGCACAAAGGCCGGCCGCATGGGGCCGGGGTCTCGTGTTCCATGGTAGAAGCGAAAATCGGTGTTCACTGAGTTTTCGATGAGGTGCATTCCCGACCAAGGGAGCATTGCGAGTCGCTCTTCAAGGGTGGGTCGTCCCCCTGCGTACTGAAGCCAGCTTGGTGCCCCTGCAATCGCCATGACGATCGAGAAACGCCAGGCGTTCCTCATTCCAATTGCGTAGGCCCCAAGGCCACCGTTTGAAAGACCACAAAGCACGATCCGATCGGGGTCTACCGAATAGTGACGCTGCACGTCTTCGATGACGGCGAGCACGTCGGCTTCTCCCATCCACCGCCAAAGCACGTGTCCAAAACCGTCAGGGGCAACGACAATCCAATCGGGGTACCACCGAGGGGTATACGCATCCCAGAGGTGTTGGCTATAGGTTTCCCACTTCATGTTGTTGCCAAGGACAACTCCCAAAAAAAGATTGCCATTCGATGAGCCCCCGTGCAGAACCACCATCATTGGATAGCGGCGCTTGGGATCATAGTCGGGAGGAATGTACACGGCGTAGCCTTGGCGAATGAGCGAGATGGGCGACTCATAGCCACGGTTGACGATTCGCCCCCGCTGTTCGGGATAGGGGTCGCGGCCAGCTTCGGCAAGTTGAATGAATGATTCTGCTTGGCGGCGCCACCAGCTGCTTTGCTCGGGAAAGCCACGAGCGATGCGCGCGGACACATCCAATAAATAATCGATGCTGATCAGAGCCCCCTCACTTACTCCAGGGGGACGGTTGGCCCGCAGCCTTACAACCCTTTCACGCAATGGGTCTTCAGATTGAGCACGGGCGGAAAGAGAACAAAACAAAATGGCAAAAACGATTGCAAAGCCCTGAGGGTGCATGGGAGGGATTTACGACAAGTCAAAAGGGTGGTAGAAGGTAGCGGAAATCTCACCGTTCGTCACTTCAAAATGCAGGGGCAATGTCGAGGCAAGGAAGTGGACTCGTGATTTACTCAGGCGCAGACGGAGGGCTTTTCATGCGCCTTTTCGATGCCCTAGGAATCGCTGGAGTTTATGGGTTTCTGCTTTTTGTTTACGACCCCTACTTTCGGCATGTTGACGCAACTGCAATTCTTCTCGCCATTGTTTTGTTTGAGTTTACTGCACATGGATTTGGGGTTTACCACGGAACCCGGGGGCTTCCGTTGCTGATTGAAGCAGGGAGGGTATGGGGAGCTTGGGCAGTGGCTTCGGCGATGCTTCTTGGCATCGCGTTCGTCACCAAAGCTTCCCAATCCCTCTCCAGAGTGATCACGGTGGGCTGGTTTGTTTCAACACCTTTTGTGCTTTCTGCTTTTCGATTTCTCATTCGTCAAGTTTTTGGGTGGTTGCGGCGAAAAGGGAAGTATCAAAAAAAGGTGGGAATTGCAGGTGTCACCGATATTGGAATCCACTTGGCCCACCGGATTTTGGCAACGCCTGAGCTTGGGATTCACCTTGTGGGGTTTTACGACGATCGCAACGCGGAGCGCCTACCGGCAATTCCTCCTCCATTTGATGAACTTGCAGGGAATTTTCAAGACTTGGTTGAGCATGCCCGCCAAGGAAAGGTGGAAATGGTCTACATTGCCCTTCCTCTGCGCGCGGAGCAACGCATCGCAGAGCTGGTTGAGGCCTTATCTGACACAACTGCAACGGTTTACTTCGCTCCAGACTTTCGGACCTTTGATCTGCTCCATGGCCGTTGGTCCATGCTTGGTGATGTGCCTGTGATCAGCATCTTTGAGACGCCCTTTTATGGAGTGGACGGTGTGGTCAAAAGGATTGAGGACCTTGTTCTTGGCACTTTGGCCTTGATCATCGCTGCGCCGATCATGATCATCACAGCAATTGCGATTAAGCTGACAAGCAAAGGCCCTGTTTTCTTTAAGCAAAAGCGCTACGGCCTCAATGGGGAGGTGATCGAAATCCTCAAGTTTCGATCGATGTATGTTCAAGAAGATGGCCCTGTGGTGAAGCAGGCAACAAAGGACGACCCGCGTATCACCCCAGTTGGGCGTTTCATCCGGCGGACTTCCATCGATGAGTTGCCTCAGCTTTTTCATGTGCTTAGCGGAAAAATGAGCCTTGTCGGCCCTCGCCCGCATGCGGTTGCTCACAATGAGGAATACCGCAAGCAGATTCGGCGCTACATGCTGCGGCACAAGGTCAAGCCGGGCATCACCGGTTGGGCCCAGGTGAATGGCTGGCGGGGTGAGACAGATACCCTTGAAAAGATGGAAAAGCGCATCGAATATGACCTCGAGTACATCCGCAAGTGGAGCATTTTTTTGGATATTTGGATTCTTTTTCTCACAATCTTTGGCCGCAAGGTGCGTCAAAATGCTTATTGAAGCAACTTGCACTAAAGAAGGCTTTTGTTATTGACAAAGAGGGCTTTTAATAACCCTGTTTGCTGACGTATTCCTCAATCTGACGCACAAGGCGGGCAATCCGTCGAGGGGGAATGCCATAGAGGCGGCCAAGCGACGCAAAGCTTGGCTTTGGTGTGCGGCCAATTGATGCGCAGCGATGGAGTGCAGCAGCCACAAGAGGGGCATCAAGGGGCAGGGCAATTCCTTGAGCGTTGGATGGAGGTGCCAAACGCTTCCAAAGGTCATTGGCTGCTTCCCAGAGAACACCTTCTTGGCCAATCTTGGTGCGGAGAAGGGCCAAGACTTGCTCTTCGTATTTTTTGAATTCTCCGTCTGGAAGTGGCTTGGTGCTTGTGGTTTTTGCATGGCGCTTGCGTTGGGCTGAGCGAGTGGTCCCATGAGGTGGCTGGCCTTGGGCTTGGGCACTTGGCATGCGAATCGAACGGGCGAGGGCCCGAATGCCGTGATGCGATGGGTGAAAAGCGAGGGCCTCTTCGAGAACCTTTAGGGCCTCGTCCCGCAACTTTGGCTCTTCCATCGAAGCGCGAAAGAGGCAGGAGAGGTAAGAAAGCGCGACTTCCGCTTCCTTTTTGCCCTCATGTGCATAGGCTTGCTTTAGGTGAGGCAGGGCCCTCAGGGGCTGATTGAAGGCCACATCAAGAAGGTGGCCATAGTTGTGGTGGTACCATGGATTGTGGGGGGCAAGCTGGAGGGCTCGCCGAAAAGATGCTGCTGCCGCGTAGAGGTTCCCGCTTGCCACATGGGCCACTCCTTGCATTGCATACGCAGCGTCGTCTTCTGGATGGGCCTTAAGCACTTGCCTCAAGTGGAGGAGCGCCCGCCAGGGATGCTCGAAAAGGCGATACTCGGCCAGGACGCGATGGGCCAAAAGGGCGGCATGAGAGCCTGGAGGGGCCATGCTCAAAAGGCGCTCAAGCAAGGGCTCGACCACTTTGCGGCTACGGGATGCGGCCAAAGCTTCTTCCACCATTTGTCGGAGGCGGGCAACGGCGCTGCTTTCGTCAGAGTGCACGTGCTTTCTCTACCCCCAACCTGCAAGCTGGGCAATGCCCATTTGGCTTAGCGTAAACGGCGTGTGAGAATTATCACAAAGCCAGCTCCCCAAGCCAGAGGGGTATTTGAAGCCCACCGCTCGATTTTGCAAAGGCCAGTGCCAACCAAAGGCCAGTCAAGGAAGAGAGCCGATGGGGTGAAAATGCGCGCACCTGCTACCCGCTCCACTCGAACGCTGCTTGGCAGGCGAGCGATGGCCCGAATTGGGCTTTCCCAACGGGTGAAGATGTCGTCTTCCTTGTGCCGCGTGCCAATCGGGCGGGGACCTCCGAGGAAGCGGGCAAGGGCGCGAAGGCTATAGCGGTTGTAGACATCAAAGACAAAATGGCCGCCCTTGCGCGTTACCCGCACCATTTCCATGAAAGCCTTCTCAATTTCTTGGATGTGGGGAAAAACCTTAAATGCGTAAACGAGATCGAAGGACTCATCAGGGTAGGGAAGATCCCTTGCATCACCTTCTCGGACATTTAGGCCTTTGCGCTTCGCGTGCTCAAGCATGCGGGGCGAGAGGTCCACACCTTCCGCCGAGCGCGCGATGCGGGCAACCCGTTCGAGAAGAAGCCCAGTGCCGCAGCCCACCTCGAGCACATTTTTGCCCTGGGCCAGCGCTTCAATTGCTGCAAACTCGATATCGTCAATCAGCTGGTGGTAGCTCCTGTTTCGCTGGCAGTCATAGGTGGCGCTGAAATCATCGTAGTAGTTGCGATTTTGCTCGCTCACGCTTCCTCCTCAAGCGCTCGATACACTTCTTCGTATGCTTGAGCCATTGCTTCTACGGTACGCCTTTGAGCACACTGCACTCCAGCCTTGGCCCATCGCTCGCGGAGGCCTTCGTCTCGATGCATTTGGTCAATGGCCTGCGAAAGGGCATTGGCATCGAAAGCTGTGCCAAGCGCTCCTCCTTCTTCGGCGAGTTCGTGGGCAGGGCTTCCTTCGGTGATGAGCACGGGACGACCCAGATGCATCGCTTCGAGCAAAACCAGTGGGTGATCGACTTTGGCGTGGCAGCTTTGGGCAGCGAAAACGATGAGATCGCTTGCGGCAATCAAGGCATGTATGTGTTGCACTTCGCCGACGAGACGCAAGTCCACCCCTTTGCGATGAGCCATTTCTCGCAAAAGCGGCCATCGACGGAAGCTTGCAGGACCTTTGTTTCGTGTGGCGATTACCAAGGTGGTGCTCCGGCGAGCCTTTGACTTGGCCAAGGCCTCAATCACAAGCTCTGCTCCGCGATCCTGGCCGAGATCCCCAGGAAAAGTGAGGACGAAACGCCCACTGAGCCCAAAATGATTCCGGAGCTCTTCAACAAGCTCTGGCCGAGGAGTTTTTGGCTGAGCGATGGCTGGAGGGATGTGCACAAGGCGCTCAGATGGAATGCCTTCCTTGAGGGCACGCGTGAGGGAGGCTCGTGAGAGCACAACCACCCGGTGGGCCCAAACGCAATCCCTGTAGGCAAGCTCCGGCTTTGGCATCGAAGCGATCGTGTGAATGATGCGCTTTCCTCTCCATGCAAGCCATGAGCTGAGCCGAGCCAGAGGGCGAGTAGGCGCGGCGATGAAGTGGACGAGTGGGCTTTCGTTAAGCGAGAGTTTCCATAAAATCTCGGCCTTGGCCCAGGTGTCCCAGCCCTTTTGACGGATGGGATGGAGGCGCATCCCTTCGCTTGTCCTGCCTGAGTCAACGAAAGAAGGAGCAGCAAAGGCATGC
>JANWYL010000116.1 GCA_025056955.1 Sandaracinaceae bacterium
CAAGAGGAACCCCCCATCCTCTTCCTCTCGAAACCATAAAGGGGGTGACTGTTGGGCCGATTGAGAACAGCCTACAACCTGGGAGAGGTTACGGAACACCATATAGTGAGGCTTTGCTCAACCACCTGGCGCGAATGGGAGTCAACTGGATTTCCGTGACTCCATTTGGCAGAATCTGGAGTTTGTCTTCAACTGAAATCTACATGGATTTTGAGAGCCCTTACGAGGAAAACCGCAAAGCAATTCGGCGTTTTATCGAGCAAGCCCACGCGAGGGGGATGAAGGTGTTGCTTGTGCCTCACCTTTGGGTGTGGAATGAGCAGGGTTGGAGGGGAGAAATTCACTTCGGAAGTCAAGCGGAGTGGGAAGAATACCTCCAAAGTTACCGCGCCTTTCTTTTGCTCTGGGCGCATGATGCAGCCAGCGCCCATGCCGATGCCTTATCGATAGGTGTTGAATGCACCTCTTGGTCTTGGAGATTTCGCGAATTTTGGGTGAATCTCATTGAAGAAGTGCGCTCTGTCTTTCCAGGGCTTCTCACCTATAGCGCCAACTGGGATGAGGTGTGGGATGCTGGCTTTTGGGATCATCTGGACGTGATCGGTGTCAATGCCTTCTATCCTCTTGCCCACCACCCCAACGCTTCCTTTGAGGAATATCTTGGAAACGCTGAAAAAGTGGCCAGCGAGCTCGAGCTCCTCAGCAAGGTATGGTCAAAGCCTCTGCTCTTTGTGGAGGTTGGCTACACCAGCCGTCTCAATGCGGGGGTTGAGCCTTGGCTTTGGCCTGACGGCATGACAGGCGTTCGAGAGAGTGAAGAGGAGCAAGCCAGGGCGCTTGAAGCCATTCTGTGGGCCCTTGGAAAGCGCAAGTGGTTCATTGGCTTTTTCGTATGGCGCTACTATGCCAACCTGGATGACCTGAGCCAAGAGCCACCCTGGGGGTTTTCTCCTCATGCCAAGCTTGCCGAAAAGGTGCTCATGCAATTGTTTTCCTCACCTTTCGAATGGGATTTGAAAGACGGGTGGTTTGGCTGGGTCGAACGGAGAGGTGATGGGGTGCAATTGGGTCAAATCATGGCATTATGGGGTTCAACCGCAGCATATCCAACAAATTCAACAAGGTAGGAGTTCCGATGAATCTTCCCTCTCTTTTTCCACCAGTGGTCGATGAGATCATAAGGCGTGCCCTTGCTGAAGACATTGCCAGTGGAGATGTGACGACTGAGGCGATCATCCCAATTGGCAAAAAAGGTGAAGCGCTGCTCGTTGCGCGGGAGAATCTTGTGGTTGCTGGATTGCCCGTGTTTGCGGCTGTTTTTTCAACCATTGATCCAGGCGTAAAAGTGGAGCAATTGGTTAAGGATGGCGAGTGGGTGGTGGCTGGTGGTGTGCTTGCTCGAATACGGGGAGAGGCCAGGGTGATTTTGAGTGGAGAGCGCGTTGCTTTGAACTTTATCCAGCGAATGAGTGGTATTGCCACTCGAACCCGCGCTTTTGTTGAAGCAGTCCCCCCTGGGTGCACAACGAAGATTTGCGACACCCGTAAAACCACGCCTGGTCTTCGGGTACTGGAAAGGTATGCTGTGCGTTGTGGAGGAGGATGGAATCACCGCGATCACCTTGGTGCAGGGGTGCTCATCAAGGATAATCACATCGCCTGCGTCGGGAGTGTGAGGGAAGCGATCAGGAGGGCAAGGGCATGGGCACCCCACGTGATGAGAATCCAGTGTGAGGTCGATTCAATTTCCCAGTTGGTCGAGGCGATTGAAGCAGGAGCCGATGGGGTGCTCCTCGACAACTTCAGCGACGAGGACATACAAAAGGCCATGGAGGTGGCCAAAGGTCGGGTATTTGTCGAAGTGTCTGGAGGGATTACCATCGAGCGCATTCCGAGAATTGCAACCATGGGGGTTGATGTGATTTCTATCGGGAGCCTCACCCACTCTGCGCGTGCAGTTGACATGGGTATCGATTGGCTTGAGGGCACAAAAGATGCTTGAGCAGAAGGGCAACTGGTGGAGTGGCAGAAGATACGGTTGCGTCATAAGGGTGCTTAAGGAAACGGATTCAACCAACGATGATGTTCGATGGGCAGGAGAGAGGGGGGCTCCTCAAGGCTACGTGGTTTTGGCACATGCCCAAAAGAAGGGACGGGGAAGGATGGGAAGGAGGTGGGAGTCACCGCCAGGCGTCAATGTCTACCTATCGATTTTGGATCGCATGAAAGTTCCGATGACGCAAACACCCCTCTTGTCTTTGGCGGTTGGCTTGGGTGTATTTGATGCCTGCGTGGCGCTTTGTGGCGAAGGTGCAGAGGAGAAGCTATGGATCAAGTGGCCGAACGATCTTTTGGCCTTGGACGCGATGGGAAAGTATCGAAAGTGCGCGGGTGTTCTTATCGAGTCTTTGCCTGCTTTGCAATCGCTGGTGATTGGGATTGGTGTCAACGTCAACCAAATCACCTGGCCCTTGGCTTTGGAAGAAGAGGCCATTTCCTTGTGCCAGATTTTTCAAAGGGATTTCGATCGGTGGCAATTGGTTCAGCTCTTACTTGACAAGGTTGGTGCCAGGGTGAGCCAAGTTGAAGCAGAAGGGAGCCGCATCGTTGATTGCCTTCTCAACCGGCTTGCTTGGATTGGGAGGCCTGTCACCATCGATGGATTTGCTGGGGTCTTCATTGGGTTGGATGGTGGGGGGGCATTGTGCATTCAAGATGGTTGGAAGGTGCGCAAGTTTTGGAGTGGCACATTGAGGCTTGCAGGCTAGTCACCAACTGAGCCCTGTTCTTTGGCGGGCAAGGTAACAATTGCTCTTCCCAACTTCAAAATCGATGCATGCCTTGGGGCGTACATGGTAAGCAGCACAGCGATATGGTGAGTCCACCTCACCATTGCCGAAAAGCAAGGGGCACCTTCCTTGTTTTCTCTCTAAAGCGAGCACTCCATCCCCTCTCCACACCACAAGGTGTTTGTGTGAATCCACAAAGGGGTCATCGGCACTCATTTCCACGGCATCAAAGGCTTCGCGGCAACATGCTCCGCAGAGACCGCACTCCAATTGCCCTTCCCACCGCGCACAAGCAGGAAGGTGAGGATCGAGCACCACACCTGCTTTGTGACACATCATGGTTTCTTGTTCAAAAAAGCCGCAGCTTTTGCACTGCTGAGATGCCGCCTTGCTTTGGGGGTGGGGCATGGTGAAGCCGCTTGGGTGGGTGGGATAGGTTTCTTCGATGGTTTCCCAAAGCGATGATGGGGTAAGCTGAGGATTGGTGTGCACCCATTTTTTGACGACTTCACCTATCAATGCCGTATCCCTAAGGGCTTCATGCAAGTGAGGGTGAAATGGTGGCCGATCGGCACGCCCCAACGCAACCTTGGCAAGGCGCACGGATTCAACCAATTCAGAGGAGGATGCAAAAAGGGACTCGCTCTCGGTGACTTCAAGAGGATCTGGTCCAAGGGAATCGTAAAAAGCACGAAACTCGGTTGTCGGTGCAAGAAATTTTCTCAAACCAAATGGTTGCGCAAGTTGTGCCTGCACCCTGAGGCAAGCAAGTTCCCGCACCACATCTCGGCTGGTTGTGTTATCGAGCCCCCAGTCTTCCTGAAAGAAGGCTTCTGGCCCCTGAACGAGGGCATGACATGCTTCGTGGAAGATCATTTGGGCAAGGCAATCGTCGGGATCGAGTGCTTCAGAAGGGGCGAGGGTGAGGGTGCCCTTCCCATCATAGGAGGCGTATGCTTTGGGGCTTCGGATAACCCGAAGCCCCAAGCGCTCTGCACACGCAAGCCATATCCGATCCAAGGCATCTTCATAGTAAAAATGGATGGCGCGAGCTCCGAGGGCATGCATCGGTGAGTGGGTGTAACAGTGGCTTTGGGCTTAGCCCCCCGCAAGCAGATCGATGCACAACAAGGGCACGCACTCGCTGCTTCCAGGTCGACAACGCAGGCCTTCTTGGCAGTCCCGGTGGTTGTCACAGCGCTCTCCGTTGGCACGAAGGGGTTGACAGCGGAAGGTACCGCTGCGGTCCGGAACACAGGCGCTGTCCAGGCATGGGAGACTCGCGGGGTTACATGGATCACCAACACGGGGTTGAAGGGTGCATCGACCACCGACGCAAACGAGGCCTCGAGCACAAGCTTGGTTGTTTTCGCACGATGCACCCTCTTCTCGCGGGCGGATGCAGATGGATCCTTCTGGTCCGAAAGCGCATCCAAGACCTGGAGCGCAAACATCGGGGGTGCCACACGTTTGACCTTCACCGGGCAGGGGGCGACAGCGGCCATCGACGCAGGCCAAGCCAGGCGCGCACAAGAATGGGCCGTAACGCCCAAGGAGGCATTCCGCACCTTCTCCAGGAAGCGGTTGACAAGTGCCTCCAGAAGGTGTGCTGCACCCAAGGCCTTCAGCGCAAACCACCCCATCGCCGCAGGGCATGTTTCTTGTGGGCCGTGGCTGGCAAGTCATGTTGGGCGAGGTGCCCGAACAATAAAACGCGGGTGCGCAGTCAGAGTCGTCCGAGCAGGGGGTGCCAGCTTCTCCTGGGGCTTGACACCTGCGTAGGTTGAAGCAATTTTCGGCAGCGTTGCATGCGCTTTCAGCAAGGTGACAACTGCTTGATCGTTGGCAGCGGCCGCCTTGACACCTTAGGCCCACTTGGCACTGCTCGTCGCCGGCGCAGGCTTCACCTTCCCCGACCGTCGATCGGCATCGGCCAGAAACACAACGCAGGCGAGGCTCGCAAGGGGTTGTCAGATCACAGGGAGCTCCCTCTGCACCCAGCCTGCGGCATTGGCCCAGGCACACAAGGCCCCTTCCGCACTCTTGCGGGGCACTGCAGGCTTCCCCCTCTTGCTTGCGCCTTTTGCACATTCCCTCTTCACAAAAGCCGCGCCCTTCATCGCAGAAGATGCCCTCACAGGCTTGGCCAATCCTCGCCTCTTCAAAAAAGAAAGGCTCGCAGAGAGCTATTTGAACAGCCAGGGAAAGCCTGCTGCAAGTCGGTCGCTCTCTCACCAAAAACTCAGCACATGCGCGGGCTTTGCTCTCGTCGAAACGATGCCTTCTTCCCACCAGCCTGCTCCACTCTTCCAAGCATTTTTCGCTGAGCCTTGACGTGCAGGAGGCCCGCTCGACTCCCCCACTTCCCCAGTAACGCCCGCAATTGCATCGCTCGCCTTCCTCACACGCCAAGCTGGCCAGGCGCTCACAAAACGCACGCAATCCTGCGGGCACTTCTTCATTTCTGGCATCTCCTTGCCCATTGTCGGTATCTCCCACATCGCTTGGCGCGTCGATTGCCGTGTCCTCAAGGCTGCCTCCATCTGATCGAGGCGTGCCATTCCCTCCACAAGCCACCGCAAGCCAGGCCAAAGCCAGGGGGCCCAGCCGATGCGATTGCCACCAGAAGGCTCCTCTTGGTATGCTTGCGTCCGCAAGTGAATGTTGCCGCATCGAATGGAGCATCCCACGGCTTGCTGCAGGAGGCGAGGGGAGGAAGCGCAAATATGGTTCTTTGTGACCTCTCTGGCTTTTTGCTTGCTTCCCTCTTCCTTGCATGCACAAGCTGATTCCACTCTTCCACTGACGCCTCCTCGCTTGATCGATGCACCTCCTTTGCGCACACCCCATGGGATGGAGCCTGTTGAAGAGGGAGCTGCTGTTGAGCTTCTTCTCACTATTGGTGCCGATGGGCTTGTGCGGGATGCCCAAATTCTGTCCATTCCCCGTCCTGAGCTTGAAGCGCTGGTGAAAGAGTGCATTCCTTTGATGCGTTTTGAGCCTGCAAAGAGAGGGGATCAGCCCATTTCCGCTCGTATCCGCTTCCGTTATCCCATTCTTCCTCCACTCATTCAACCAACACCACAACCTGAGGAGTCCGAAGGTGCGAGTTCGGCTAGTGGATCTCCATCCACCATTTCACCTGCTTCACCAATCGAGGATCGCAAAGACGAAGGGGCGGAGCCTTCCACGCACACCCAAGGAGAACAGCCTGCACCTGAGAAGGTAGAAGAGGGAGGGGGTTTTGATGAACCCACCTCCCTTTTTCGCGCCCGTGCAACCGTGGATCCACCTGAACCAGGAGCCGTGACCCGAATCACCTTGCGCAATGAAGAGTTGACGACTGTGCCAGGTACATTTGGTGAACCACTTAGGGTCGTGGCCAGCTTACCAGGAGTGGTTCGCACACCCTTTGGCTTGGGCTTTTTTTTGGTGCGTGGTGCAAACTTTCAAAACACAGGCTTTTTTGTTGATGGATTTTCCGTTCCCATCCTTTATCACTTTGGAGCAGGCCCGGCAGTCATTTCCTCTCGATTGGTGACTCGCTTGCGCTTTTATCCTGGCGGCTATCCTGTTTCCTTGGGTCGTTTTTCTGCGGGTGTTGTCGCTTTGGAGACGGGAATGCCCGAAGATCTCCGTTCGCTTCGCTTTGAAGGTGAAGTTGATCTCTTGCGGGCCAGCTTGTTGTTGATTGTGCCGGTGGACCGGGGTGCCGTTGCAGTTGCATTTCGGCGAAGCTATTACGATTGGCTTTTGCCCATCATTGCTCCTGGGTTATACATCGCATACACCGACTACCAATTGAGGGGTGAATATAGGCTCGATGATCACCTTTCGTTTTCACTTTTTGCATTTGGTTCCGATGACGTCCTCGACCAGAGCGGTTCCCTCATGGGGGGGAGAGCGAGTGAGGGCTCGAACACCAAGGTGAGCTATGAGTTTCAACGCCTGATTGCACGAATCGACTGGCGCCTTGGGCCAGATTCGTTCATACGCCTGTCTGGGGCTTTTGGACGCAACCGCTCGGTATTTGGTTCGAGGTCGATCGGGCAAGCGGACCAGGAGTTTGACCTCGATGCCTATGAGCTTGGGATTCGTCTTGATGTGGCTTTGACCATCGAACCCTGGCTTCGCACCAAGTTTGGATTTGACGGTGCGGGAAACCTTTTTGGCATCAACATCACTGCTCCAGCGCCTTCTGGATTGGGTGAATACCCGCGACCGATTTTTGATCCTGTTCTCGTGCGCATCCAAGCGCGTGCAGCCAGAGCGTTGCCAGCGATTTATGGGGAAATGACGGTTGGCTGGGATGCTTGGGAATTCACGCCAGGCTTGCGGATTGAGTTGTTGCGGTGGGGCACCCTAACCGATATTGCACCCGATCCGAGATTGGTTGTGCGCTATAAGGTGATTCCTGAATTTCGCATCAAGGGTGCAACTGGGCTCTTCACCCAGCCTCCTCAAGCCTTCCAAACCATCTCTCAAGGTGGAAATCCCGGCTTGCCACCCCAAAGGGCCTGGCAAAATTCCCTTGGGATTGAGGCTGACCTTCCGCTGGGGATTGACGTCGAGGTGAATGGGTTTTACAGCCACATGTTTGACATCCCTCGCTTTTTCCAACGCATTGCTGCAGGCGCTGATGGTATCCCCCGCAGGGAATTTTTTCGGGCTGATCAAGAGGGGCGCGCGTGGGGCTTGGAGGTGCTCGTGAGGAGACCCATCGAGGAGGGCTTTTACGGTTGGATTTCCTACACCTTGAGCCGCTCAGAGCGGCGCAATCCGAACGGCAACTACGTTCCCTTTGCCTTTGATCAAACCCATGTGCTCAATTTTGCTCTGAGCTATGCGGTTGCAGGGTGGCGCTTTGGAGCGACTTTTCAACTGGCGACAGGGAGGCCAACCCTCACACCAGTGGACCCCGTTTATGATGCAGATGCCAATGCCTATGTACCTCTCTTCGTTGATCGAGGGGAGCGCTTGCCCACTTTTCATCAGCTCAACGTCAGGGTGGATCGGGATTTCGATTTCGGATTCATGCGTGGATCAATCTACGTTGATGTTCTCAATGCATACAATGGGCAGAACAGCGAAGGGCTGATCTATCAGTACGACTATGCGCGCAGTGTTCCCATACCAAGCATTCCATTCGTTCCTACCCTTGGAGTTCGAGGGATTGTGGAGTAAGTCGATGCGGTGGTCAAGGGAAGCGGAAAACAAAGGTGTAGCCTCTAGTGGGCTTTGGGTGCTTGGGTGGTTGATTGTTTGCTTGGTCACGTTGGGTTGTGGCGTAGGTGGACTGGATTCACCAACCATTGTCAAAACCCCAAGAATTCTTGCAATTATCGCTGAGCCTCCTGAGTCTTTTCCTGGAAGCGAGATCCGAGTGGGTGTGCTTGCTCATTCCCCAGATGATCCAGAAGGGGAGAACCTTCGATACAGGTGGCGACTTTGCGTGAGTCTCAGAAGGGTTTTGAGCATCACTGGAATTCCAGGGGATGGGGCAGGAGCTGATCGTTGTGAGGAGTTGCCAGCCACTGGGCCGGTGGCGGTGATTCCGGGTGAAGCCACCCGGGAGCTGGTGAGGACCATAGAAAACCTGCCTCAGACCGGAAGGCTCGATCCACGTTTTCTCCTTGCGGTGCTTGCCACAGCTGGTTTACCTTTTGAGGTGGAGGTGGATGTACTGGATGCAGGCGGGAAAATACTTGTGCGGGGCACCAAAATCGTTGCAATAACCACAAGGATGCCGCCTCTCCCTCCGCCAACAACCAACCCACCCCCCATTGTTTACAAATTGGGTGATGGGGTGGAGGGGGCAGAAGTCGATGTCGACGTGGTCATGCCTCCCGACCCTTTCGATTTTCGTTGCTTGCTTCCAAATGGTCCAGGGCGCTTTCCTCAAGACACCCAAGTCACGATCCAACCCATCTCTGGGGCCGATTGGACAGAAAGCTATCC
>JANWYL010000117.1 GCA_025056955.1 Sandaracinaceae bacterium
GTGATCACACATTCCACGCCTGAAACCAGGCCAATCCCACCGATCACGCCCGCCCCTGGCGCATGCCCTGGCACTTCAAAGCCTGCAAGAGGGGCAATCTCGAGAAAATAGCTGCCCTCGTCAAGCAAAAGCTCCAAGCGCTCCCTCGGAAGGAGCTTCCCCGCCTGGCGGTGGCGTTCGATCGCCTTGGGCCCGCCCCCGCCATGGGCTTGGGCGAGGGCTTTTTGGAGGCGCTCGATGCTTGCGAGATTGGCCCTTAGGTTTTCCTGAAACTCCTTGCTTTTCCGATCCACACGGCTCGGCAAGATCGGAAAGGCTTCAAGGGGATCGAAGGGGCTTGGGGCATGTGCGTGCGCCATGGCTTGCGCCAAGGGTAGTCGATGCCTCGGAGCAAGCGCAAGTGATGTTGAGGAAACATCACCTTCGCTCCCGCCTCATTACCCATCAAACAACCATCTTTTAAAGGATGGAACCAACCAAAAAAGCAGGCTTTCCAAAAAGGTGATGCCTTTGTGCAAGCACAAAAAGAAGCATCACCCTGCTTGGATCACAAAAACAACCAGAGCACTCCCTCTTTGCAACCCATCGCATCTTGGGAATGTGCAACGATACTCCGTCAAGCACACCCAAGGCCATTCCATGGCAAGCACCCAGTCCAAATCCTTGGCAAAATGGCAAGTTTGATCTCTCCCAATGGAAGGCTAGAGCTTGGACCAGTAAAAACGAGGCAGCATGCGTGTCGAAGAAGTCGCTCTGGCAGATGAAGCCCCAAAGCGCTTTTTGAACTACGCCCTGAGCGTCGTCACTTCCCGGGCCCTTCCCGATGTGCGCGACGGGCTCAAGCCGGTCCAGCGCCGCATTCTCTACACGATGCACCTTGGCGGGCACCGCCACGACGAAAAATACGTCAAATGCGCCCGGATCGTTGGCGATGTCATGGGCAAGTTCCATCCCCACGGTGACGCAGCGATCTATGAAGCCCTGGCCCGCATGGCGCAGCCCTTTACCTTGCGTCTTCCCCTCATCGATGGCCAGGGCAATTTCGGCTCTCCAGATGGCGATGCGCCCGCCGCCATGCGCTACACCGAAGCGCGCCTTTCGCGGAGTGCAGAGGAACTTTTGAGCGAGCTCAACAAAAACACCGTCGACTTTCGCCCAAATTACGACGGAAGCGAAGAAGAGCCGATTGTCTTGCCAGCGCGCTTCCCCAATCTCCTCATCAACGGAAGTGCGGGGATTGCAGTGGGCATGGCCACATCCATTCCGCCCCACAACCCAGCTGAAGTGCTCGATGGAGCCATTGCCATGATCGACAACCCCGCCATCGACACGCGGGGGCTCATGAAATTCATCCGAGGGCCGGATTTTCCAACTGGAGGAGAAATCGTTGCAAAAAAAGAGGAGCTTTTGGGAATCTACGAATCCGGCCAAGGGACGATCAAGCTCCGCGGCACCTGGAAGGTGGAAGAGCCCAAAGGCCGCAACGCCCATCCCCTCCTTGTCCTCACATCGATCCCCTACGGTGTCGAACGGCGGGCAGTGGTTGAGGCCATCGCCAAGCTGGTTTTAAACAAGGAACTGCCCCAGGTTCTCGATGTCCGCGATGAGTCGACCGAAGAAACCAGGATTGTCTGTGAGCTCAAGCGCGGAAGCGATCCGGAAGCAGTTGTGGCCTTCTTGGCCAAGCACACCCCTTTTCAGACGAATATCCCAATCAACTTAACCTGCCTTGTCCCTCTTAGGGAAGGCGGGCAGCTTTTCCTCCTCCCCTCGCGCCTAAGCCTCCGAGACATCTTGCGGCACTTTCTCGACTTCCGGATGGAGGTTGTCCTTCGCCGCATCCAACACGATCTCGCCCAGCTCCGAAAGCGCATCCACGTGCTCGAAGGCTTTGCCACAATCTTTGATGCCCTCGATGAAACCATCCGCATCATCCGACAAAGCGAAGGCAAAGCCGACGCGGCACGAAAACTGATTGCGCGCTTTGGGCTGAGCGAAGAGCAGGTGGATGCCATCCTTGAGCTCAAGCTCTATCGCCTCGCCCGACTTGAAATTTTGGTGATCCGAGAAGAACTCGAAGCCAAACGCAAAGAAGCAAGCCAGCTTGAGGCCCTGCTTGCCAACCCGGCGGCCCGCTGGGCCCTCATCCGCGATGAACTCCTCGAAATGCGCAAAAATCTGAGCACAAAGCGTTTGACGCGCCTGGGCGGCACAGAATTTGAGGTGGACCTCGAATCCCTGATCCCCGACGAAGATCAATACGTCGTCCTCACGAAGCAAGGGTGGATCAAGCGCCAGGGAAAAATCGATCTCACTTCCACGCGCCTGCGAGAAGGCGACGCCTTGCTCGATGTCACAGCTGGCTCAACCAAACACCCAATTGCTTTCTTTTCGAATCAGGGGAGCGCCTACGTGTGCCGCATTCTCGACATTCCCCAAACGACGGGCTTTGGTGAGCCCCTCCAAAACCTCTTTCGCTTGGCCGACGGAGAGCGCGTGATCCGAATGCTTTCCTTCGATCCACGCCTTTTGGAGGTGCCACCTCCCAGCGAAGAAGAGGGAAGCGCTCCTCCCCATGCTGCCCTTGTGACGCGGCTCGGACATGGCTTCCGCTTTTCCCTCCGCCAACACCGCGACCCCTCCTCTCGCTCAGGGCGCCGTTTCGCAAGGGTCGACCACCCCGAGGACGAAGTCGTCTTCGTCGGCCCTTGCGCTGATGAAGATCGCATCGCCTTCCTTACAGCGAAGGGGCGACTCCTCGTCCTCAAGGGCAAAGACCTGCCCATCCTCGGGGGCCCCGGGAAGGGGGTTCGGCTCATTCGACTGGGTGAAGAGGGCGATGGGGTGGTCGGGGCATGGGTGATTCGGGAGGGTGAAGCACCTTGGGCTCCATCGGTTGAGCTCGAAAACGGAAAGCGCTTTGAGATTCCACCAGATCGTCTGAACCCAGGCATTCGAGGGAGCCGAGGTATTGAAGTGTGGAAGCGAGGGAGGGCAATCGGGTTGGTTGAGCCACCAAAAACGCTTCCCATTCTTGGTGAATCCAAAAAAGGGGGTCGTTAGGCAAAAGGTGGTGTGCCTAAAACCACCATCTCTCCTCTCTTTGGCATTCTCACCACACCGAAGTGTGGCGTGCACCGATGCGGAAACCACAATCATCCAGATGGTGCGGCTTCGATTTTCGGAGACGATGCCACTGGCACCTTGCGCGGCGAAGAGTCGGTCGCACCCATGGGTGCGGCATCGGGATGCCAGGCATTTGCATCCTTCCGATGGAGCGGCTTTCTCAAAGCAGCCTGCTTGGGCAGGTTCCATGCCCTATGCAACCCTTCGTTCGATGTCCGACCCGCTTGGTTCACCCACCTTGCTGAAAGGAAAACCCAACCAACACCTCCATTTTCGCCAAAACAAAAATCGCGGACCGACAAAGTGTGGGTGCTTTGGATGGCAGCAAATCGCACGACGCCCTTTTCCAGCGGCTCAAGGGCTTCACCCACACCCCGATTGCAAGGAAAGCGCTTGACCCAACCCCATCACCATTGATGTGCGGGGCAATTCAGCCCATGAGGTTGAACGCTCCAACGAAGGTGCAGACGCCTTCAAAGGGCAATCACAACCTTAACCACACACATGTGCGTGACTCATCAACCCTTTCATCATCACAAACGCACGCACTTTAACGTCATGCACCATGGCAAATCCGATCATCCATGCAATGCACCTTGCAAACTTCACCGCTCAACAACCATGCCACCACCGCACTGCCCCTATTGGTTTACCAATGCCCACCCCACCGCTTCCCGAGCCACGCCCATCGCCAGCCCCAATGCTTGCCTTCAGCCATCAACCATTTTGCCCAAAAGCCACGCACCCCTTCCTTCAGGCCAGCCGATGGTCTATTTGCGCACAACGAAGTGCAAGCAGCCCTACAAAAAAGGGAGGCGCTTTGCCTCTGGATTGATTGACAGTTGGGAGCGACCGGCATGGTTTGCCAGGGCTTGGCGCAAAGCCCCGATTGGCCTTGCCACGCAAGCTGGCCATTTCCAAGGAAAGGGTGCTAGAAGGGAACCTCGATGAAATCCTCAAAAAGCCTTGCTTCTTCGTACAGCGCAAGCGACATCGACGTGCTCGAAGGCCTTGAGCCCGTCCGCAAGCGTCCTGCGATGTACATCGGTGGAACAGACCGGGCAGGCTATCACCATTTGCTTTGGGAAATCATCGACAATGCCGTTGACGAAGCGATGAATGGCCACGCCTCCGAAATCGCCGTGATCCTCGATCCCGACCGGCGCGGCGCGCGTGTGATTGACGACGGGCGCGGAATCCCGGTCGACATCCACCCAAAGCACGGAAAAAGCGCGCTCGAGCTCGTTTTCACGGTCCTCCATGCAGGGGGGAAGTTTGGCGGAAAGGGCTACCGCGTCTCGGGCGGCCTCCATGGCGTTGGCGCCTCGGTCGTCAACGCCCTCTCCGAGCACCTCACGGTCCACGTGCACAGAGAAGGCGCACAATGGTGCCAGCGCTTTGTGCGCGGTCAACCTGAAGGCCCCCCAGAAAGGCTTGGCCCAAGCGAGCGCCACGGGACCGAAGTCCACTTTCGCCCCGACCCCGAAATTTTTGGCAACGAAGTGGCCTTTGATCCTGCCCTCATCCGCGAGCGGCTCGAAGCCAAAAGCCACTTGCATCGGGGGATCCGCTTTCGTTTTGAGGACCCGCAAAGCGGCGAGTCGCTCGAGTTTTTCCATCCTGGCGGCATCGTCGAATACCTCACAAAGCTTCTGGGTGAACGAGGGCTTGCGCCCATCCATCCCCAACCCTTCCACCTCGAGCGCGATGAGGAGATGCGCATTGAAGTCGCCCTCCTTTGGACAGAGGGAAACGAAGAGCGCATCCTGAGCTTTGCCAACGGCATCCCAACCCCTCAGGGAGGCACCCACGAAAACGGCTTCAAAGCAGCCATCCAAAAAGCCGTGCGCTCGTTTATGAGCGCAAAACGCCTTGAGCCCCGTGGGCTCTCGATCACAGCTGAAGACATCCGAGAAGGGCTTTGGGCGATCCTTTCGGTCTATCTCAAGGATCCGCAATTCCAGGGGCAAACCAAGGAGCGGCTCAACAACCCAGAAGCCACGACTCTGGTTGAGTCCACGGTGCGCCCTGCCCTCGAGCAATGGCTTTTTGACCACGCGAGCACTGCTGAAGCCATCGTGGAGCACATCATCCAAGCGGCAAGGGCCCGGGAAGCAAGCCGCGCAGCAAGCCAAAGCGTATTGAGGAAATCGGCCCTCCAACAGCGCCTCAACCTCCCTGGCAAACTCGCCGACTGTTCGAGCACAGACCCTCGCGAATGCGAGCTTTTCATCGTCGAAGGCGATTCTGCGGGTGGTTCTGCCAAAAGCGCTCGCGACCGGCGCACCCAAGCGGTTTTGCCACTTCGAGGCAAAGTGCTCAACGCCGAAAAAGCCAACCTCTCAACCATCGCCCACAACAAAGAGCTCCAGGACATCGTCGCAGCCCTTGGCTGTGGCATGGGCAAAGACTTCAATCACGCCCGCCTCCGCTACCACAAAATCTTTCTCCTCATGGATGCCGATAGCGACGGCCACCACATCGCAACGCTCCTCCTCACCTTCTTTTATCGGATGCTTCCCGAGCTCATCCGACACGGCCACATCTACATTGCCCAGCCTCCCCTGTATCGGATTTCAGTGGGAAAGGAAGTCTTTTGGGCCCTTGACGACGCTGAAAAAGAGCGCGTTCTCTCCAAACTGCCTCAAAACGCAAAGCCCCTCGTTCAGCGCTTCAAAGGCCTTGGCGAGATGAATGCCGAGCAGCTCAAGGAGACAACGCTTGACCCCAAAAAACGCCGCGCCTTGAGGGTCACGATCGATGAAGAAGAACGCACAAGTCGGGTTTTCAATGAACTTATGGGCAAGGACCCCTCCCTCCGCTTCCGTTTCATCATGGAACACGCCCGCGAAGCCTCTTCGGAGCTTCTCGACCTCTAACGGCTAAAGGCCTTGGCTTCGTAACCACGCCACAAGCTCTCGGTAGAAAAGCAGGTGGTTGAAGCGATTGCCTGAGCCTGGCGAGTCACCAAAAAAGTGGCCTATCTCATCCATGTGATCCGCCGGAATGCACCCAAGAAAAACCCCGTGCTTTGCACTTTCCACGGGCACAAGGCCATCGTGGAAACCATCAATGAAAGGCAGGGCAGGCAAAAGGAGGGGCTCAAGGGGATCGAGATCCTCCTCAAAGCGCCGGATAAAAGCCGGGCGCTCAGGCACATCGCAAAGGCCACGGGCACGTTCGCGGTTGCTTCGGCCGGCAATCGAATGGTAGCGAACACCAGGAGCATCTGGGTAGCGGGCGTTGAACTCAGCAATCCCCTCTCTTGAGAAAAGACGAATTGGCCGAAAGAGGCTCGTCTCGCGGCCTGCGGCATCCCAAAGGGGTTGGGCTGCCAAGCGCACAATCGCATCGATCAGGTCTTGAAGCCGCCTGCGATCGCTAATCTCAAGGATCGCATCGGCCACGGGCGTGCCTCGGTGGGGTGTGGAGATGGTTGTCACCGAAGCCACAAGATCTGGGCGAAGGTGAGCCACAACGCGCGCATCGAGCCCACCTTGCGAGTGCGCAATGATATTCACCTTCGCTGCACCCGTCTCACGCAAAATCGATTCGATGTGGCGTAGAAGTTCCCTCCCACGCGCTTCTGAATCGTTGAAAGGATCAACCGCAGGCGTGAACACCCAACGCTCACCCGCGCGAATGAGCTCGCTCCTTACGTTCCAAAAGTAGTCGATGAACCCCAGTCCTGCAAAATCGTTGAATCCAAAAAAACCATGGGCCAGCACAATGGGATAGGGAGGGCCATGCCCCCTAGGGGCATCTCGCAACGCATCGCTTGGCGCTCCGTCTTTTGGAGGGTGAATGGCATCAAGAGCCAAGGCATCTACCGGTTGAGCATCATCAAAAAATGCATCCATTCGACCATCAACCGCCGCATCAACCAGCTCTCCATCCCTTGGTGGTTCGTCTGAGGGAATGGTTGACCCACATCCCACAAGCACCTGGAATAGCATAACCACACATCCATTCACCCTCACTTCACCCTCCTTCCCCTCTCATGCACCCAATCGTCTGAGCAATCACATCCATCGATACAACCTAAAAATCGCGCCGGATGTGGAGGAGTTGCAGCATCCGGTGGCGACCAAGGGTTTCGTAGATGGGATCGAGTGCCAGGTCTTCGTCTCGCAAAATCCCATTCCGATAGGCCTGAACGAGGGTTTTCCACCATTCCTCTGGCGATTGGAGCTCAGGAACTTTGCGTTCAGGCGGTGGTGAAGGCCATGGCAGAGGTGTCTCTCTTTCAAGTGCTGCCCAAATTCCCTCCACAGCCACCTTGTCGTTTTCGTCAATCGCTTGGAGGACCAGCCGAAACATGAGGCGCTTGACGATCGCAGGATCGGCAAGGGGCTTGCGCCTCAAGGCCCGTGCCAACACAAAGGCCACCCGCGACGGCGTTGTTCCCCGGTGGGCCCACACTTCTGGAGTCACGCGCTGAGAAAGACGGCGCAAGGCCTCGAGGAGAGCGAGATGGTCTTCAAGCAGAAAAGCGAGCTTGAGCGCTTCCCAGTCGCAATGCGGCTCAGCTGGCACACAGCGCCCTGCCCGAAGATAAGCTGCAAGCGCTTCCTTTGGCTTTCCCATGCGTCTGAGCGCGTGCCCCACCGTCGAGTGGGCCACGCTCACATCCGGATCGATCGATGCGTGACGCAACCCCTGCTCGAGGTAGCGATCCAAGGTAAAAGGCCCTTCAAAACCAGGCGAACTCCACTCACCCACCTGCATCCGGCACCACGCATCAAAGGTGCGGTGGACCAGGCGAACCTCTCCTGTTTCCACATCCACATCGACAATTGGCCAAATATCGCTCAAGGGAGCCGCATCACGGTCAAAGGCAAGCCACGAGCCATGTTCGGTGCGCCCAAAGGGGAGCAAGTGCCAGGATTGGGCATCGCTTGGCTTCAATTCTTTCAGTGCCGAGAGAGCGGCATGAATCGAAAGCGGCGAGCGAGAAGAAACCCCAAGCAAAATGACACCGGGCAACTGCCCGCCATCGAATCGGCCGAGCACCGCGCGAAAATCGCTTGGAAGTGGGGCGCCGATATGGTGCTCGAAAGCAGCAAGCTCGAAGGCTTGGGCGGGAGGATTGAGCTGCACCCCATTTTTGCCATTGCGAGACTCCGCCCACTGGATGAGGGCACTTACGCCAGAATGCATGGAATTTATTTACCCCAGCCACAACGCTTTGACATCTGCCCCCAACCCTTTGACGGGAACGTCCCTTTGCCCGTATGCTTTCCACAGTGACTGGGCACAGTCAAAACAGCCGAGACAGAAAGTCGACGGGCTCCTTCTATCACGAAGGGAGTGAGGATCCGTCTTCCTCCACCGACCAACCAACGCGTGTGCTTCGCGTTGAAGATCTCCGGCCAGCGCCCCAAGGAGCGGACTGTTTGGTCATCATTTACAGCTCAGACCGACGCCACTACGGAAAACGCTTCGCCCTTGAGCAAGCGAGCCTAGCGATTGGAAGGGGGCCTGACAATGACATCGTTCTCGACAATGACAGCATTTC
>JANWYL010000118.1 GCA_025056955.1 Sandaracinaceae bacterium
GAGCTCGAAAACGAGTTGCGGAATAGGATTTCCCTCTCTTCGGGTGCGAAGCAACTGATTCCCTATGAGCGGATGGTTTGGGCATGCGCGCCCGAGGAATGCAAGCGCTTGGTCCTTCCTTTGCTTGCGCCATACCAGCCCGATCCCTATGAGGCGGGAGAAGGGGTGATCGTCACAGAGTGGAGGGAAAGCGAGCGGCGCTATGACGAAAAGCGCCTCTTTTTGCGGAGCCGGCTGCGGATCGTGTTCCAAGGAATTGGCCCAAACAGAAGCCTTGCCAAGGTCACAGCCGAGCTTCAGCACCGCGTCCTTGGCCCACCCGAAGCCGAAGAAGTGAGCGAATACTGGACCGACCACGATGCAGCTCCGATTCGGGCACACGCCTATGCTGTCATCGAAGCGGCCCTGCAGCCCTACGTCGAAGAAGCAGAAGAAGAACAGGCGCAAGCTTTTTTGGTTGTGGCTGAAAGCGAGCCACCACCCATTCCCTCACCATCTGAAATGTGGAGTCAACTCAATTTGATTCCCCCCGGGGTAGAGGATTTCAGCACAGGCGCAACCTCCACAATCCCCTGGTTCAAAGACGAACGTGATCCCGTTGCCCTTCTTGGCCGAATCCTCAACCGAAACCTCGAAACCGTGGGCCAAATCGAATGGGTTCAAGACATCCAAGACACCCCCTACGACCGGGCAGCTGATACCTATGTTTCGATCGAGGAGTTCAACAACTGGAGCAGCGGGATGGGGCTTTCTGCTTTTGGAATCAACATCGGCATAGGCCAAAGGGAAGGTTCCTCCCAGTTGATCGTGATCGGCACAAGGTATCTCGCCCACCACATGATCGAAGCCCCTAAACTTGGAAAAATCAGAGGGTCCCTTCCCGATCAGGCCCGTTACTACGTCTCAAAGGTCTTCGTTGGAAAAGGGATGAGCATCGTCTACCAAAGCCAAGAAAGCTGGTGGCGGTTTGGAGGTGACCTTAGTGCGAAAGGCTTCTTCGATCTCTTTAGCGGGTTTATAGCTTCCATGTTTACCCAAAAAAACCAAAAAATCGGTCGAAGCACAAGCTGCAGAGCGATTGCCAAAGGAATTGACGCAAGCGAAGTGGCTTGCCAAGAGATTGCCTGGAGATGGAATGAGCATCTGCTCGAACAGTACCCGTCTGGCCAACCCGCTGTGGTGGCCGTTGAGCTCCACCGCCTCCCCCCAGCACTCAAGCCACTCGGGCACCCAAGTCAACTCATCATTCATAGCGTTTCGGTGAATCCTGAGAGGTGTAATGACGTGTTTGGCGGTGCCCCCGACCTCTGGATTGAATTCCATGACGGGCCACAAGTCACACAAGATGGCGAAGGAAGAAATTGTCCAGGCAATACCCCAGTGTGCGATGATTTGTACTACCATTCCCCTCCAGTTGTGACAATCAGGCTAATTGACCGTGATATAATTCAACACGACCACTGCGATACCGAAACCTTCAACTTGCTCGATTATCTTCCCACAGATGACACCGAAATTCCAGTCGAGCCCATTCACAGAAGGGTGAAAAAAGGGGATATCACGGTTGTCTTTGAAGCGGTGTACTAGGTGATTGAGATGGTGAAAAGAGGCAAGTTCAATCGTTGTCACCTTGGGTGCGCTTGGGGAGTGCGATGGCAAGAACGGGCACCATTTCGTCACGCAAAAGCCCTGTGAGTTCGCGCAAGGCTTGAACCAAGGCCTGCGCTTGGGCGTTGCGCAGCTCAACCGCTCGGTGAAGGGGCCCCTCAATTTGGTTGGCTGCGTTTTGGCACTTCTGGATCGCTTCTCGAATGCGCCCATCAAGCGATTCTGCGCCAATTGCTCGGAGGATTTCATCGAGGCCTGGGCCATCAACCCCCTGGGCACGGCCAAGGTAAAGGTCTTGGAAGGTGTTGAGGTTAACCTTGATGCTTCGGAGGCTTTCACCCTCCCCTTCACCCAAGGTGGTGTCGATCCAGAACCACTCCACATCCGATGGGCAGGAAGAGAAGGCGCAGCCGTAGCCACCTGCGGGGCGACCGATTTTCATGTTGAGAAGGGGCTCGTAGATGTAGAAAAGGGCATCGCTCAAGGCATTGAGGCCCCGGCGGGCGCTTGGAAAAGAGGGGTTGCCCCTTCCTGCCCCTGCCCAACGCTCCAAAAAGCCCTCTTCCCAGGAGCGGACGAGGCGTTCGCTTGCGGCTTTTGCAAGCCGAGTGGCGGAGAGGGCATAGCGGGCACGACGGGCCCTGAGCTCTGCCCGCCCCAAGGCGTTCCAGCGGCCATCTGCAATGAAGGGCGTGCTTGGTGGGCAGGCGCTTTGCTCATCTGGAACATGGAGGAGGTAGCCCACGGCCCCAAGCCCCCGCACATTGATCGGTTTCCTGGCGAGGGCAGATTCGTCGATAGTGGCTTCCGTCACAATCAATTCGTCGATGCGGCAAGGGTTGAAGATGGGCCAAGCGTAGCGCTCATCGCGGAGATCAGCGGCCTCAGGGCTTGTGCCTGAAGGGGCTGCAGGGCCAAGCTGAAAAAGTTCGGTTCGCTCGAGCAAGGGAATGATCTCCCGAAAGCGGGCCCTCGCCATGGCGCGGCGCTCCTCGTCTTCTGGGGCCTGAGACCAGCTCACAAGGGCCGCCTCAAGGCCAGAAAGGGAATCTCTCAAAAGCCTCTCGCCTGGGAGAATGATGTTTTCGCCGACATTGCGAATCACGGTGCGGATGGTTTCATCAATCGGCCCCTCCTCTTCGCCTCCGCTTCCGCTTTTTCCGCAAAAGACCAAAAAAGCACAAAACATGAGGCCTCCAACTTTTGCCAGTCCAGAATGCACCCACACAGTTCCTTTTCGACGCATGGCTTTTCTCCTCAAAGCGATGACAAAAAGCGCAAAAGGGCCTCGCGCCCTTTGCGCGGAAGACGGAGGTAGTTTTCGCGGCTCGATTCGGCCTCGCCCCCATGCCAAAGGATGGCTTCTTCGAGGTTACGGGCGCGGCCATCATGCAAAAATCGAGAGTGGCGGTTGACCGTCTCGATGAGGCCAATTCCCCAAAGGGGTGGGGTTCGCCACTCGGCAGGGCCAGCCTCGCCTTCAGGGCGGCCGTCAGCCAGCTCTGGCCCCATTTCGTGAAGGAGAAGATCGGTATAGGGGTGAATCTCCTGATTGGCGATTGCAGCGATATCGCTTGGGCCAGTTCTAAGGGTTGGCGTGTGGCAGGCTGCGCAACCGATCGCTTCAAAATAAGAGGCCCCTTCGATCACCTGGGGATCCTCGTGGTTTCGCATCGCGGGCACAGCGAGGGTACGCGTGTAAAACACCACTGCATCAAAGACAAAATCGCTGGCTTCGGGGCCTTTGTGGCGAAAAGCCCGTCGACACGCCTCTTGGGCTTCGGGGCAATTGTCTTCTGGAAAGAGGCGGGTTGTGATGCCCATGTCTTCCAAAAAAGCCCTTGCCGTTTGAACTTCGACCGATGGGGAAGCGGCTTTCCATCCAAAGCGCCCGACATGAACCCTTCCGCTCTCTTCATACCGATGCACGCGCCCTGAAATCCCATCTCCGTCCCGATCTTCCGGGTCGGCCAAGGCCTCAAGCGTCGCTTCTGGCACGGCCTCAAGCAGCCCAAGGCCTATGAGTTGGGGCGCCACACGCACCGAAAAGGCCGTGTGAGGCGGAAAGGGGCCGTACTGGGGTTCTTGCAGCGCGACCAAGGGCCGAACCAGCTCGTAGGTGCTCCCATCGGCAAATCGCCCCTCAATCACTTCCCAGCCCACAACTTCTGGGCGGGCCTCTTCTGGCACTCCGACAATGCCATGGGATTGAATCTGGAAGCCATAGGCAGGCACAGGGCGTGATTTTCCACCCTCAACCAGGCTCACGCGGACAAGGGCCGAAACGAAGGGCTCGCCTGGACCTTCGGGCAATCGGCCGCGGCCATCGCGATCGTGACAAGCGCTGCATGAACGGGCGTTAAAAGTGGGGCCAAGGCCATCGCGCGCAGCAGTGCTCGAAGGCGCCGTGACCCAGTTGTCCATGAAAAAGTTATTGCCAACAAAGAAGTCCTCGCGCTCTTTTGGGGAGAGGCCAGGCAAGGGGTGGCTAAAGGCAAAACGCGTCGTGTCAACAACGCTTCCCCTGCTTCCTCCAAGCCGAGGATCGAGGGATTTTGGAGGGGATGTGCAGCCCAGAAGCACCATCGAAAACGCAAGGAGCTCAGCCGCCCAAACCCATCCCATCCCCTTACTCCCCTCCAAGAAGCGTGACAGAGATGCCAAGGCGCTCGGCCGCGCGCTTTAAAAGCTCGGCTTCTTTTGCAACTGCCTCGGAAGCGGCCTTGACTTTGGGGCGTCCTGGCTCTTCCCGAATCGCCCGATCGAAAGGCGCTGGGATTGCCCGAATGGCCTCCATCGCTTCCCGCATCGCTTGGCGGATTTCCCGATCGAGCCCCGGATCCCTTGCCCGCACAAGCTCAGAAATCGAAGGTCCCTCGATCAGCCTCCCATCGATGCGCTCGTAGCGGCCAATGTAAATCGCCTCAATGCCTTTTTGGTTGTCGATGTGGTCTTCAAGCGTTGTGTCGCTAAAGCAAGAATGCTCGTCTTCTTGCTCGGCCGTGCGGTAGGGCACAAGGAGGCGCTCGTGCGCGAGCTCAAAGCCCGCCATGTTGACGAGGCCGGTAAACACCCTCGTGAGCCCCTCCTTTGGTCCAAGGCTGATAAAGCGCGCCCTGTAGTTATCGGCACTCCCCTCTCTCCACGCATCCTCAAGCACAGAAAGATCTTCGAGCAGAAGCTCGGTTGTCGCCCGTAAAAACTGCCTTCTGCGATCGGCGTTGGCCCTCCTTCCGTCTATGTAGTCGCTCGCAGGACGACGGCCAGGGCCATTGTCGTCAAAGTCTTGCCCCCAAAGCAAAAACTCAATGGCATGGTAGCCCAAGGTGACGTTTTCTTCGCCGCCCGCTCCGTTGAGCCGCAAAAGGGCTTCCTTCGTAATTTGAGGGAGGCGCTCGGGCTCGTTGATAAGACCGCTCATGATTTCTTGAAAATCAGGAGGCGGTCCGAGCACATAGTCGATAAAAGCCTCGTCAAGGGGCCAGCTATTGAGCCTTGCGTCGATGTCGTTTTCGGGATCGTCAATGGGCCCGCCGTAAAACCTAGCAAATTCGCTTTGCATGTAGGGCCGCCGGCTCGCCGTCCAAGCACTCCTTGCCTGCATAAGGGCTTCTTCCGATGGCCCCGAAAGAAAAGCCTCAATCGCTCGGCCAAGGGCTTGGCCCCTTAGGAGCGAATCCTCGTACATCCCATGGAGGATGCGGGCGTAGGTCTCAAGCACAGGCCGGGTCTCTTCAGCACTGGGCAGAGAAGCGGCCGGCCCTTCGCAAGAGAGCAAAAGCGAGAGCAAAAGCAAGTTAAGATTGAGAATCTTTCTCATAGCTTGTAACTGATAATCAAAGTCAATCCTTCAAGCAAGCAGAGCTGTGAGAAAAAAATACAAGGGGGAGGGGCAATGTTTCTCCTCACCCACCGTCAAAAAGGTGAAGAATTGGGTGAAGAGCGATAAAAATGAAGTGCACCATGGTGATTCCCATCAACCAGCTCAGCAAGGTGATGGCATCTTCACCGCGCAACCGAACCCTGCTAGAGTCGCACCATGCCTTTTGAGGTGCGTCCCATTCAAGCTGTGGCTGAAGAGCTTGGCATCGATCCAAGCGATTTCATTCCCTACGGAAGAGGCAAGGCAAAGATCGATCTCAGTGCCCTCGAGCGCCGCCCTTTGGCCCAGGGCAAGCTGGTTTTGGTTTCAGCGATGACACCCACACCTGCTGGCGAAGGCAAAACCACGACATCGATTGCGCTATCGATGGGGCTCAGGCGCCTTGGCAAAAAAGCGGTGGTTGCCCTAAGGGAGCCCTCTCTTGGGCCGGTCTTTGGGCTAAAGGGCGGAGGCACGGGTGGTGGTCGGGCCCAATTGGTCCCTGCCACGGACATTAACCTGCACTTTACAGGCGACATCCACGCCGTTGGGGCCGCGCACAACCTCCTTGCGGCAATGGTTGATAACGAACTCCACTTCGATCCGCGTGGCGAAAAAAGAGGCCTTGACGCTCGGCGAATCCACTGGCGGCGCGTCCTTGACATGAACGATCGGGCCCTTCGACGCATCGTGATTGGGCTTGGCGGGCGGGATGGTGGCGTTCCTCGCGAAAGTGGCTTTGACATCACCGCAGCAAGCGAAGTGATGGCGATTTTGTGCTTGGCCCGCTCCCGCTCTGACCTCCAGGCACGGCTTGCCCGCATCGTGGTCGGGCGCAGCCATGACCAGCGCCCAATCACTGCAGAAGACCTCGGCGCCACTCAAGCCATGGCAGCCCTTCTCCAGGACGCGATCATGCCAAACCTCGTCCAAACGACAGAGGGGGGGCCTGCCCTCGTCCACGGGGGCCCCTTCGCCAATATCGCCCACGGCTGCTCGAGCGTTATTGCCACAGAGCTTGGGCTCCGATATGCAGAAATCGTCGTCACTGAAGCCGGATTTGGCTTCGATCTTGGTGGCGAAAAATTCATCGACATCAAATGCAGAAAAGCAGGCCTTTTTCCAAGCGCCCTCGTCCTTGTCTGCACCTTGCGGGCGCTCAAGTACCACGGAGGGCTAGACCAAAAATCCCTTGACCATCCCAATCTCAGCGCCCTTCAAAAAGGAATCGCCAACCTCGACCACCACCTCGAATGTGCTCGGATGCTTGGCCTCCCCAGTGTCGTTGCCATCAATCGCTTTGAAAGCGACACCGCAGAAGAAATTGACTGGGTGCGCCGCCATTGCAAAGAGCAAGGCGTCGAGGCGGTCCCTTGCACCGCCTTTGCCGAGGGCGGAAGTGGCGCCATCGAAGTCGCCGAAGCCGTGCTCCAAGCCATTGAAAAAGCGCCGGGGCATGGGCAAGCGCCTTGGCAAAAGGTCTACGAAGACCACTCCCCCCTTGTCCACAAAATCGAATCCATTGCCCGCTTTTTCTATGGCGCAAATGGCGTCGATTTTGAGGGCCGGGCCCTCGAAGAACTCGAGCGCCTCCAGGCCGAAGGCAATGGCGAACTTCCCATTTGCATGGCCAAAACCCACCTTTCGATCTCAGACGATCCTTCAAAGCGCGGTCGCCCCCAAGGCTTTCGAATCACCGTGCGCGAAATCAGGCTTTCACAAGGCGCAGGCTTTGTCGTTGCCCTTACGGGAGAAATCCTCACCATGCCTGGCCTTCCCAAAGAACCTGCCGCTCGTCGCGTGCGCATTGATGCTTCTGGCGAGATCCGCGGGCTCATGCAGGGGGAGTGAAGCGCTGGCCACTCCAATCAAGGGCTACCATCTATGGGTGAGGCACGCGCAACTTGCGTCGAAGGCATGCACGAAGGGCACGACCAAGAAAAGCTCAAAGAAATCAAGGTGATCGTGCGAAAAGAAGACGAGGGAAAAATCCTCATGCGCCTCGTCAAAGAGGCCATGGAGGCCCAAGGGATTCCACAGAGCTGGAACCAAGCCCGCGAGCTGTGCCGGTCTGGCCGGGTCTTTGTCGATGGTGAGGAAATGCTCGATGCCTTCTTTGCACCAACACCCGGAAGCCACCTCCAGATCCGCCTCAATGCACCAAAGCGCAGGCACGGGATCTTGCACCCAAGCGAAATCGTCTACGTCGACGATGATGTGCTCGTGGTCAACAAGCGCGCGGGAATTCTCACCCTCCCCTTCGATGAAGGCGATCGCGATACCCTCCTTGACCAAATCAGGGCCTATTTTTTGGCAAAACTGAGGGCACAAAAGCCTCAAAAACGCCACCTCGATGTCCAAATTGGCGTGGTGCACCGCCTCGATAAAGAAACGAGCGGTCTTTTGGTTTTTGCGAGAAACCACCGTGCCAAGCTCTCCCTCGACGAGCAAATCCGATCCCATTCGGTCGAGCGGCGCTACCTCGCGATTGCACATGGGGTTGTTCATGACGCAGTGCATCAAAGTCATATCCTTGCCGATGTGGGAGATGGTTTCCGAGGAAGCTGGGGAAGCAGACCTTGGCACAAGGGGCCTCCCCCTCCGGACGCCAAGTGGAGCCACACCGAAGTGCGCTGGCTTGAGCGCTTTGGCCAAAAAGCCACCCTTGTCGAATGTCGCCTCCGCACAGGCAGGCAGCACCAAATCCGCATCCACCTCTCCGAAGCAGGGCATCCCTTGATTGGGGAAAAGGTTTATGTCCGCGGCCACCTTGGCCCTTTGATCGAAGCACCTCGTGTGATGCTTCATGCGAGATTGCTTGGCTTTGAACACCCGCGAACAGGCCGTTGGATGGAATTTGAGCTAGAAGCCCCAGGCGATTTTCGCAGAACCATTGAATCCCTTAGGGCTGAGGCAGGATCCTTCCTCCGCGAGAAGCCCAAAAATAAACTCAAAGCAAATGATGAAAGCGCAAGGCCCTGCTGAAAACGCGAGCCCTTTCAATCGCCTCCTTACCCCGCGCTTCCAAGCACTCCTTGGAAGCCTTTGGGTGATGGTTCACGTGCTCATTCCCCTGCGTTATTACCTTTGGCCGGGCCATGACCGCTATGATGAGCGCTTCTCCTGGCGCATGTTCTCAGCTGTGCGTGTCGAGC
>JANWYL010000119.1 GCA_025056955.1 Sandaracinaceae bacterium
CCCAAATTCACGTAGTTTCCGCTTTGGATTTCTTGGGCTGCTCGTTTTGCGATTTCTTCACGCGTAAGTGGCATACGCCTTCCTCATCGTGATGCTTGCTTGGAACTTGCCTCTCATGAAAGCCTGAAAAAAGCAAGGAGATCTTCTTTGCATGGGCGGGCGGCTGATTGAGGGCGTCATAAGATCAAGGCCAGCCTTTAGCCATTTTTTGGCTCGATGAAAAGCACAAGTTGGCCCATTCTTTTGCATGACTTCGCACGAAGAGCGCATGTTGTGGATTGCGTGGGGCATCGCGTGGGCAGCGATGCGTTTCGGTCAGCTTGAAAGACTCGATGGGATTTGTGGGGGGCGCCTTGAGCAGCTTCTGGTCCGCATCAGGTCGCGTTTGGCAGAGGCCGGCGGGATTCGATATGAGCTCCTCGCGGAAGCGATGGAAAAAAAAGCCGAAATGCATCGACCTGATCATCGACCTGATCTCGGTGAAGCCCTCATCCAGTGGTTGATTTGCGAAGGGCCTCCTGCCAAAGGCCATCGGATTCCGAGGGAGCTCATGTACTTTCTCAAGCGTTGGAGCAGGAGGCTTGCGTCGGGTATGCCAAAAAGAGGGAGGCTCCTTCCACCGGAAAGAAAAAAGGGCAATTGAAGTCATGGCGAGGATCATCAGGGTGAGATCCCACCTCGATCGGATTGCAATCAGGCGAGCCAAAGAAGAGGCGCAAGCGATTGTCGAGCAAGCCAAAGAGGAAGCCGCAACCATTCGCCAATTGGCCCTTGCAGAGGCAGAAGCCATAAAAGAGCGATCTGCAAGTGAAGGATTCGCACGAGGGCAAGCAGATGCGGCTTCTCTGATTCTTTTTGCCAATGCTGAAGCAGCCTCACGACTCCGCCGGATCGAAGGGGCGCTTGTTGATTTGGTGATTCGTTTGGCAGAGGAGGTGATTGGGGCAAGCCTTGAGCAGATGAGAGGGCTTGTGATCAAAATGGTCGAGCGCGAGCTTGAGGCTTTTCGCGGAGCACAGAAATTGACTCTTCGCATTCATCCAGAAGACGCAAGGCTCATTGAAGAGTTTAGGCGAGACGGCCTTCTGGGAGTGGTGGAAGTGATCGGTGATCCAAGGTTAAAAAGAGGGGGATTGGTCATTGAAAGCGAATACGGCGTGATTGATGGCTGCCTTGAAGTGCAGCTTGAAGCCTTGAGGAGCGCCCTGCTCGAAGCCATTTCAGAGGGTGAAGATGCGAGAGCGCAGGACTAGAGAGAGCCGGTCGTGGGCATATGCCGCCTTGTTGTTTGTGGCAACCCTTTTTTCAACCCTCTACGTTGGAGCAGGCATGCATGGAATTGATCCGCTCAAGAGTGCTGAAAAAGAAGGATGGGTGAAGGGTTGGTTTGCGCTTTGGAGCGGTTGGGATTATGCGATTCCTCTGCTTGCCATCCTGCTTGCCCACGAATTTGGGCATTTTTTGGCTGCTCGGTGGCATCGCTTGGACATCTCTCCCCCCTACTTCATTCCGATGCCCTTTTCACTTCTTGGCACAATGGGGGCAGTCATTCGGCTTCGCGAGCGGATTGCTTGCCGCAACGCTTTGATGGATGTGGGTGTGGCTGGGCCCTTTGCAGGGCTTGCTGTGGCAATACCGGTCTTGATTTATGGGATTTTCACCTCTCCTGTAGAACCGCTTCCAAAAAGCGGGAGTTACCTCATCGAAGGGCGCTCAATTTTATATCTGGCCTTGCTCTGGCTCATCAAAGGCCCAATTCCACAAGGGCAAGACCTGATGTTGAGCCCAACTGCCTTTGCCGGATGGGTGGGTCTGCTTGTGACGATGATCAATCTTTTGCCGATTGGACAACTTGATGGCGGCCACATTGCGTATGCCCTTTGGGGAAAGTCTCAGCACCAGCTCAGCCGATGGTTTAGGAATGCGTTGCCGCTCTTTGCTGTCCTAAGCGGAGGGTACTATGCCCTTCAAGCCCTCGCCGAGGGGAGAAGCGCTTCTCGTGTGCTTTCAGAGTCGATGGCTGGAATTCAATGGTTTGTGTGGTTTGTTCTCCTTGTGTTGATGGATGGGATTGGAGGGGCTGAGCATCCCCCGACGGATCCGAGCGAGCTTTCTCCCTTTCGCAGAGCGTGTGGGGCGACTGCAATTGTCATTTTCGTTTTGCTCTTTATGCCTTCGTGGATGCGGATGGTTTCTGAGTGAGTTCAGCCCCCAAAGCGCATGATGATACGGACCACATCTTGGACGTAGCCTCCGCCAAAGAGGATGGCATGGACGATGAGGGGAAGGAGCTGGTAGATTGGGAGGCGCTCTTTGTGCCCGTAGGCGCGCGGAAAGACTTCGTCATAGGCTGCAAAAACGCGAGGTGAAAAGCCCCCAAAAAGCTGCATCATTGCGAGATCGACCTCACGGTTACCGGCAAAGACTGCGGGATCAAAAATGTATGGCCGGCCCCTTGAGTCATAGGCCACATTTCCCGACCAAAGGTCACCGTGAAGGCGAGAGGGAGGCTCCTCCGGGCCCAAAAGATCGGGCAAGCGATCGAGGAGGCGTTCAAAAGCAGAGCGGGTAGTGTGGAGAAGTGGCCTTTTTTTAGTGAGAAGCTCAAAGAGAGGAAGCAGGCGACGGTCGGCATAAAACTCAGCCCAACTTGGGGAAGGTTCGTTGTTGAGCCGCAGGGGGCCTAAATCATTTGCGATGTGATAGCCAAAAGTGGAGTGAGGAGGAAGCGAACGGTGAAGCAAAGCGATCCCTCGGCCCAGTGCTTCTTCGCTCAAGGGGGTTGGAGGGTGGGGAAGGGCTTCGAAGGCTTCGAGGACAAGGGCGGGGGGATCTGAAAGCACTTTGAGCACTTTGGGGACACAGAGGGGGTTTGATGGTGTGGCGGCAATTCCCTCCCTGAGCCATCGGAGCCCGTCAGCCTCGATTTCAAATGTTTGAGGCCCTGCATCAAACCTGGTTTTAATGAAAATTCTCAAGCCTCCTTTAAGTTCACCCACAAAGGCTTGGTTGATGCAGCCACCTCCCACGGATTTTAAACGACATGGCTTTTCCCCAAAGCTGTTTTCAATTGCTTCATACAGGCGTGTCTCATGCAAGTGCCTGCTCATCGGTGAATCCCCTGCTCGACGAGGTATTCGAGGAGGCTTTGTGCTGTTCGCTCGCAGATCTCAAAAACTTCCTCAAAGCGCCCAGTATAGTAAGGATCTGGTACATCTCGCTCCAAAGGAGAAGCGCCTGGATCAAAGTCCCGAAAACGCTTGATTTTCGCTTGCTCTTCTGGGGTTTGAGCCAGCCGCCGAAGGGCACTCACGTTGCCCGAGTCCATCCCAAAGATCAGATCAAAGCGCTCAAAATCCTCTCGCCGGATTTGGCGGGCAATGTGGTTGATCACGATGCCTCTGCGCAGGGCGACTTCACGGGTGCGAGGGTGGGCCGGCTCTCCCACATGCCAGTCACCGATTCCGGCACTGTCAACTTCAAATAAGTGACGCAATTTGTTTTTCTCAGCGAGGTGGGCAAAAACAGCTTCGGCTGTTGGAGACCGGCAAATATTGCCAAGGCAAACAAAAAGAATCCGCTTCATGCATTGTGTCTTTGTCTGATGGGGCAAATGGTCAAGTGGTTATGGAGTGACGATCACTTTAGAACCTCGAAAGCCAGTGCTTTCTGTTGAAACCCCATGCCATCCTTCCGGGACTTCGGGCAAGGTGTGCTCAAAGAGCCAGCGGGCGTCCTTCGGCGATAGGTTCACGCAGCCATGAGAGCGCGGAATTCCAAACTGGGAATGCCAGAAGGCGCCATGAAGCGCAATTGATTTTTCAAAGTACTGTGTCCATGGCACTTCTTCGATGCGATAGTTGTCTTCACCGGTTGCGCCACCGGAATCGGCCATGGTGTCACTAACCATCTTGCGCCGAATCGTAAACTCACCCGTTGGTGTTTCGTGATTGGGAGTGCCAGTCGAGACGATGGTCGCATAGATCGGCTCGCTTCCTCGATAAACAACCAGGGTTTGGGAGGAGAGATCGACATGCACCCACACTTCGTCCTGGGCGATGCGGCGGGGTGGTGGGATGCGCTCTGCCACGGCCACATACCAATCGCGCAAGTAGCGCTCTTCTCCGTTTGCGGCACGTATCACGTGGTAAATTTGCCCCCCGATTCGCTGACGCCGCAACCATTCAACCCTGGTGAGCCGTGGGATGGGGGGAAGGGATGGGTCCTCAATCAATCGCATGCTTTCGCCTTGCACCTCAAGCATGAGTGGCCGCCCGGTGCGAATGACCCAGGCCTGCGGCAAGCCAATGCCTTGCCCAAGCTCGACCCCAGCAAAAGAAGAACCTTGCCTTTCCTCAAGTTGGGCTTCTTTGACGTAGGTGCCTCGTATTGTGCGCACAAAGCGCCTCTTCGCGCGGATTTCCACCCCATTGCTTGCGACAAAAAAGCCATGCTCAAGAAAACGGGCCACCTGTGGCAAGGGGGGAGGCTCATTTGGAAGCTTGCCCGCTCGCAGGCGTTCAGCAAGCTCCATCTTTCCTTGTCGCAGAAATTCGAGGTAGCGGAGGGCGTGGGCTTCAGCGGCCCGTTGCTCTTCTCGCGATGGGAGCTGATACCACTCGGGCGTTTGGGGTTCCTTGACAAAAAGATAGCGGTAGGGGAGGACCGAATCCCTCTTTGCGGCCCGAATCAAGGCCTCAGACGCAGTGATGTTTTCTCCAATGCTTAGCCCTGCGCCGGCACACACGTGGCCCTTTGGATGAATCCGGTACCACCCTGACTGGCAGTCCGGCCGAATGAGCGGATCCCTGGCAAGCCGAACGTGCCCGCCAAGCCGCAACCATCCCATGGGAATCGAGTCACTTGAGGGCTCTTTGCGGACAGTGAGCTGGATGCCTGTAACCACGCCGTGAAGTGGATATTCGCGATTGAGCATGGCCTCAAATTCGCGGCGGGCCCTTTCACTCTCTGATTCTTGAGGTAATGCCAAGGTGGTAGCGGTTTGCGCGCTTTTTCTAGGAACCTTCTTGCCAACAAGGGCTGAAAGCCCAGAAACCAAGGTGATCACTGCGAGGAGCAGGGCTCCAACAAAGGCCAAGTTCCGTGCCACGTTGATCTTTAGTAGCGCTTTCTCAGTTCGAATGCGAACCTCAGGTCTCAGTGGGTCTTGACCCGAAATCTTTCTTTTTCGGCTAAACTGCTCTCATCAATAATTATTTGGAGGCCCTATGGATCTCATCGGTCCCGACGTTTTCGTCAATGCCTCAGTTGCGCCAGGCACTCCACCCGATCAGGTGGCTCAACGCTTGCTTGGAAAGCCAGGAGCCAAGCCTAAATCCACTCCTTGGGTGCTTCAGTGGGTCGAAGCAATGCTCAGCAAGACGCCAAGCTTTAAACAAGAAAACGTAAAGCCGCACATGGAACTCATCCGGAGCCTCGTGGATGTGGTCGAGGTCAACATCCAGGAGAGCGATTGGCTTAAAGGGCTTGTGGCTTCGGCCAAAGCCGTGGGAGCAAAGAGGGTGATCACTGACCACCCAGACCTTGCTGATCAGGTAGAAGTCGAAGGAATCCAATTTGTCTCAACCGAAGCGTGGCTTGTGGAAGCCTCCACACCGCCACCCCCGCCTCCTAAGCGCTAAGCGTTGGCCCATTTTTTTTGTGAATCTGGCTTTTCTTTGACAATTCGCTCAAGGCGGCCTCTCGTCCATGCCTGAGGAGCAAAAAGAAATTGCCCCCTTTTTCTCTTTGTATCGCCCAAGGAAGGTTGAGGCTCCAGTGGTGATTGAGATCCCACACGCAGGGCTTCTCATCCCTCCTGGAACCATTGATGAGCCTCCTCCTTCTCAGTGGGAAAGGCTTTCTGACTCCGATGCCTATGCTGATCGCATTTTTATTGAGGGGCTTGCAAGCGGGGCTTCGGTGTTGGTTGCTCACTTTTCTCGCTATGTGGTTGATTTAAACCGAGCAGAAGATGACATCGATCCCCAGCTCGTTCCAGAGCATCCCCGCCCAAGACCGTCTTCGGCCCGCGGAGTGATTTGGAAAGCGACCACAAGAGGCCGTCCTCTTTTCAATCCCCCTCTTCCTTATTCTTCTTTTGAGGCGAGAATCACTCGCTTTCACAGGCCATACCACGCCATGCTCGATGCCGAAGTTGAGCGCAAACGCAAGCGATTTGGTTGGGTGGTTGTGCTTTCGGGTCACTCCATGCCTTCTTCACCTTGGCCAGGTGGCCCACGAAATGCCGATGTGGTTCCAGGATGTCTTGGAGGAAAAACAGCAAGCCTTTGGGTGCGACAAAAGGTGGAGCGGGGCTTTCGGCGAGCTGGGCTTTCTGTGTGTTGGGACGAGCCATACCGCGGAGGCCACACCACCAAGCGCCTTGGAAAGCCCGAAGAGGGCATCCATGCGGTGCAAATCGAAATCAACCGGGCGCTCTACATGGACGAAAGGCTTGGAGCCCCCATCCACCCCCGCATTGAGTGCCTTGGCCGCATCATCAAAGAGATGGTGAGCATGTTTGGGGAGACTGATTAGGTAAGCAGCCTTTTAGGTAAAGCACCTCTCCCATCTCCAAGCATCTCCAAGCAAACTCACTGAGCTGCCTCGTTGACATCGGCTGATTCAGAGCGGATTTCCAAGCGATACCTGCTGTTTACTGTTTGAATGTAGTAAACGTTTTTTCCGCACACTTTGAGTATTCGCTTGATCGGCGTAGTCACATACTCGTGAAGCCCATCTGGAAACTCAATGACAAGCATTGAGCCCTTTCTCGGCGGGCGAACCAAGCGCCCCACAACCGATAGTCCCATGGCCTTCGAGCCCTTGGGAGCTATCTTTTTGAGGACTACATCCACGTAACTAGCCTAGCACGCATCTCTTCTCAGGGAAAGTCTCAATGACGAGGCTCACTCCACGTAAAGCGTACCGAGAGCACGAGGTGCTTGGTAGGCAAGTGAGGCCGAAGGTGAGCGGCGAGGGGTCGAATGCATGAAAGCAAAGATGAAGCTTCTCCACTTGATGGGGCAGGCGAGAAATTGAATCGGACCCGTAAAACGGGTTCACTTTTTTCCTTCCAGTGCCAAGTCAGCTCAATTTCTTTGTGCAGAAAATTTGCAAAGCACTTCTGCGCCTTCTCAATCGATGCCCAAGCTTCCGCTTCAAGCGGCAGGTCCCGTGGGCAAGGATATGGCCCTCTGCGGAGCGGTACCCCCTCGCAGCGGAAGTACGCCACTCGGCCTCGTTCGAGGCGCAGTTTGACAGTCTCTTGGGGGGGCGATGATTGGGGTGGATGCACGATCTCTAAGCACTTTTCGATCGATTCTGGGCTTTCCATCAATTCCAGGCTCGAAGGTGGCTGCACTGTGGAAGTGCCTTCTGTGGCTGAACTTTCTTTCTTCGCGAGGGTTTCGGAGGGTGCGGAAGTACCCCCATCTGATTGAGAGTAGAGAAAAGAGGAAGTGGCGTTTTTCAAGACGGGAGTCCTTTTGCTCTTCCACCATCCGAGGGCTTGGGCAAATAAAAAGCCACTCAGCAAGCCAAAGAGGGCAGCCAAAAAGGCGTTCTTTTTTGGAAATCGTTCTGTTTCTAGCCGTATGATTGGCCTATGTTCTGCCACGCGCTTTTGATCAAAATCCATTGCGAAATTTTTGCTTTTCCTTTGGTTGACAAGGCGCAAAATCACGCTTACTTCTAAATCAATCGTTTAAAGCCAAACCCGTTGAGGCAAGTAAAGTGCTCAAAGTCCGCTTTTGGGGCGTAAGAGGAAGCATTCCGACTCCAGGGCCAAGCACGGTGGAATTTGGAGGAAACACAAGCTGTGTTGAAGTTGAGGCCGGTGGCAATCGAATCATTTTCGATGCTGGCACAGGGGTGCGTCTTTTAGGCAAAAAACTCGCCGCTTGCATGCCATGTGAGATTCACCTTTTCTTTAGCCACGTTCATTGGGACCACATCCAAGGCTTTCCCTTTTTCATTCCTGCTTTTGTACGAGGCAACCTCATTCACATGTACGGGATGAAAAGCACAGTGGGCACCTTGGAAGCTTCTCTATCTGGGCAGATGGAGTTTCCTAACTTTCCTGTTCGCTTGCGTGAACTACCGGCGGAATTGCGCTTTCGCAACTTGGGAGAGGGAGAAATAGTCGAACTTCCAGGTGGGGTCCGCATCAGCAACACAGCTGGAAACCATCCAGGTGGCGTGCTTTGTTACCGAGTCGACCACGAGGGTCATTCGGTGGTCTATGCGACCGATACAGAACACCTTGGGCCTGAGCCTGATCCAAAGCTCGTAGCCCTTTGCCAGGGTGCAGATGTGGTCATCTACGACTCGATGTATACGCCAGAAGAATACGAAGGTCAAAAAGGGCCACCAAAAATCGGCTGGGGCCACTCCCACTTTCTTGCAGGAGCAGCCCTCCTTAAAGCAAGTGGGGCGAAATTTTACGTGCTTTTTCATCACGATCCTGACCAAGATGACCAAGCTGTGCGAGAAAAAGAAAGGCGCGCTCGG
>JANWYL010000011.1:0-259 GCA_025056955.1 Sandaracinaceae bacterium
CGTGCGGATCGCGGCGAGAAGCCAAAGCCTAAGGCCGCTTCCTGTGGGCACAAGCCAGCGCAGCACAAAGCCTCCCTTGAGATAAGCGAGGTGCCTTCCTGCAAAAAAGGCTGCGCCCTGTGGTGGAATCGCCAAACGCCCCGCGCGGCCCACGCTGATCGCAACGGGATTTGTGAAAAGAAATCCCAAGGCTCCTGGATCATCGTCCCGATAGTACACAGGGGGCAAGGGGATACGCGTTGCCGCAGAGGCATACCAG
>JANWYL010000011.1:269-24947 GCA_025056955.1 Sandaracinaceae bacterium
TCTTTTTCTGGGTCCCGCTTCGACTCAGGGCTGAGCTTAAAGGCAGAAAGCGGCTGGCTCCTCAGCGCAACCACAGCAGGCGCAATCGCGTCAAAGAGGCCAGTCAGCAGAGGATCGAGCTCGGGATGCAAAAGGTGCTTCGACCAAAGCTCATCGTTGAGAGGGCTCTTAGGCGCAGCAGGCTTTCTTGTGCGGTGCTTGAGGAAGAAGGCCTCTTGCTCAGGGCCTGCTTGACGAAGGGTAAAGAGGGCTTGGCAGATGCAAAAGCGCTCATCTTGCCGCTCGGCCATGGCGTAAAGCCCTTCGAGCGCCTTGAGGCTTTGGATGCGGTAGGGGTCGGACTGGAGGAGCTTGTGGTGGGCTTGGATCGCCTGCTCCAGGCGGTGCTTGGGCTCCTTGGTGTAGAGTTCTGCGAGGATTTCAGCCCGCTTCTTTTGACCTGGATCGAGGGATTCGGCCTTTTCATAGATCTCAATCGCCTCTTGAATTCGCCCAAGGCGCTGGTGGAGAAGCTCTCCAAAGGCATCCAAAATCGGAACAAGCTCCGGCCCCTCTTTGCCCTCAAGGCGCCGGAGGTGGTTGCGATAAGCCCGCTCAAGCTGGGCCCAATTTTGCTTTTGGCCAAGGGCCGCCACAAGGCCTTCAAAGGCCTTTGAAAGCGTGGGGTCGAGATCCAGCGCCTGCTCGTAGTAGTCAGCCGCTTCGTCAAGGCGCCCAAGCTCAATGTGGGCAATTGAAGCAGCCGCATTGTAGTATTTTGCCACTTGGATGGGGTCTTTTACGAGCTCAGCAATCCGGAGAATCACCTCGATGAGCTTGCTCCAGTCCTTGGTCTCGGAATAAAGGGCCATGAGCTTTGAGAGGACATTCCGGTCATCGCCCTTCATGTCGAGCGCGGCCTGGTAGCTTCGGATGGCACGGTTTTTGTCTCCCACCTGCACGTAGAGCTCGCCAAGCTCGACGAGCACCCCGTGGCGTTCTTCGCCTTGGACGAGTTCGCCTAGGCGCCTGAGGCTTTCGATCGCGCGCTCGTGATCACCCCTCGCTCGATACAAAGCCCCAAGGGAGCGCAAGGCCTGGGCTTGAAGCCCAAGGGCGAGGGCCTCTTTGAGGAAGCTTTCGGCCTCATCCAGCGCATTGATTTGCCGCAAGGATTCACCGAGCCTCAGGCGGATCTGCGCCAACTCGCTTTTGCCCATCTCTTTTTCAAACCTTTCAAGAAGGCTCCGGTAAAACTCGGAGGCCTCGGCATAAAGGCCGGCTTCAAAGGCCGAATGTGCCAGGCGTTCAAGCACCGAGCGCTCACCTGGAGCCAGGGCTTGGGCCTTGAAATAGGCTTTTTGAGCCTTTTCTGGCTGGGCGAGGCGGCCAGCGATTTCGCCAAGGCGGAAGCAGACGTGAAGCGCTTCTTCTCGCTCCATGGCATCGAGGTGAGCGATCAAGGATTCGTAGCAGTGCATGGCCTCGCTGAGCTCTCCATCCTCAAAGGCCATGGCTCCAAGACCCTTCAGCGCCGGAATGCATGCGGGATCGAGCTCAAGGGCTTTGCGGTAAGCCTCGCGGGCCCCACGTTTGTCCTTTTCGTAAAGCGCGCGGAGGCGGCCAAGCTCGGCATAGCGCTCGGCCTTTTGAATGGCGCCAGAGCTCAGCGCGATTTCACGGTGGAGGAGCTCGGAAGCAGCGTGAAAGTCCCCCTCCCTCGTGTAAAGCACCCGCAAGGCTCCCATCGCTTCAAGGCTTTCTTCGAGATCGAGCGCGTGCTTGTAGTGGGTGATGGCTCCCTCGAAATCGCCAGCCTCTTCAAGCATGTGAGCGGCACGTAAGAAAAGCTCGGTTTTTTTGCCCTTTTCGCTTTCGCTTTCTGCCCGTCGCAAAAGCGCATCCACTGCGGCCTTGCGGTCGCCCGCCTTTGCCTTCGCACGCGCCACCCACTCGAGGGCCTCGGGATGGTCGGGGCGAAGCGCAAGCACCCGCTCGGCAAAGCCAAGCGCCCGCTCTGGCGCGCCGAGATCCAAAACCACGACGCGTGCGGCTTGAAGCAAAAGCTCAACCTTGCGCGCTTCGTCCCCAACGGAAATCGCATGCTTTTCGATGGTTCGAACCAGCTCTTCCAAGCGCCCAAGCTTCCGATAGAGGCGCTCGAGCGCCGCATAAGCAGACTCATGACCTGGCTCGATTTCGATGACCCGCTCAAAGGCCTGAACAGCCCCAGGAAGATCGAGGAGCTCTTCTTCGAGCAAGGCCCCAATTCGCTCCCAAAGCACGATCCGCTGCCTTGGCGTGGCCACAAGGCCAAGCTGGGCCTTTAGGTCTTCGAGCAGAAGATCCGAGCGGCCTTGCTTGGAATGGATGCGCTCGAGGGCCTTGAGCGCATCGAGGGATTGCGGATAGGCCTCAAGGGCCTCTCGCAAAGCCCCTTCGGCCGAATCGAGCTGATTCAAGCGGTCTTCGTAAACTTCGGCAAGGGCGCACAGGCTTTCGGCCCGCTCTTTTCCAGACTGCGCCTTGGCCTTCGCCTCAAACATTTTGGCCAGCGAAAGCCAATCTTTGCGATCGGTGTAGATGAGCTCGAGCACTTCCGTGGCCTTGGGATGCGCTGGATCTTCACGGGCAACGCCTTCGAGGAGTTCAAGGGCCCGCTGGGTATCCGAGAGCTTGAGGTAGGCGATCTCTCCGGCTTCGGCCCGAAGATCCCTCGCCTTGGGCTTGGGCAAGGCTTCCGCCCACTGAAGCAAAAGGGCAATAAGCTCAAGGTGGCTTTGAGAAGCCCTGTAGATTGAGGCCACTTCCTCAAGGGCGATCGGATTGTGCCGGTCGAGCGCCAAAACCTGGGTGAAACACGAAAGCGCAAGATCGGGCCGCTTGAGCTCCCGGAGGTACCACTGCCCAAGGCGGATCCAGAGGGCAATGCGTTTTTTCGGGTCGTTTTGCCCCTGAACCGCCTCGCTGAGCGAAGCAATCGCCTCGTTCCAGCGCTCGGCTTTGGACCGGGCGAGGGCCTCGAGGGCTTTGGCCACTTCTTCGTCTTCTGGCGCCTCGATCAAGGCCTGTGTCCACGCCACAAAGGCATTCTCTTCATCGCGAAGCGCATGCTCGTAGATGTGCGCGATCTCCCGGAGTACAGAAGCCCGCTTTGCAGAATCGCTTTCTTTTTCCGCTTTTTCGACCAAAATGTCGATGAGCTCCTCGAAATTTCCCTTTTCGCGCAAGGCTTCCTCGAGGCCAGCCCGGGCCTTGGGCTCTTCTGGGTCAATTTCCAAAATGGCCCGATAGGCCTCAATGGCCCGATCGATGGCCTTGGCCTCGCCTGCGCCAAGGCGAGCAGCGCGTAAAAGCAAGGACTTTTTGGCTTCTTTGTCTTCGATCTTTTGGGCGATTTCGAGAAAAGCCAAAAGGGCTTGCTCAGGCCTGTCCCCAGCCAAGCGCTCAAGCTCCAATGCCCACTCGGGGTGGTCGGGTTCTTTTTCGAGGCGCTCCCGGGCCTCTTGAAAGGCCTTTTCATCGAATTCTTTGCGCGCTTCTGGAAGAACCGATAAGCGCCCAAGCCCTTCGAGGGCTTCCCGAAAAGCAGCTGCCCCTTGGTAGCGAGCAGCGGGATCCTTGGCCAATGCCTTGAGCACGATTTGGTCAAGCGCACGGCTCACCCAGCCCTTTGGGGCAAGGGCCGAAGGGGGCGGTGGCTCCTCGAGGACATGGCTTGCCCAAAGCCTCATCGGCAGATCGCTTTGAAAGAGGGGCTTTGCGGTGAGCATCTCGTAGAGAAGCACGCCAGCTGCGTAAAGATCCGAAGCCGCAGAAGCAGGCCCTTCCATCGCTTGCTCCGGCGCCACGCACTTGGGAGTTCCAGCAAAGCAGTAGACACCAAATTCTTTAGGCCCCCTGGCCCAGGCATTCCGCGAAAGCAGGCGATCTGCCCCCCCATCGACCAAAAGCGCCTGCACTTCGCCGCCGCTTCGCACGATAAAGACATTTTCAGCCTTGACATTCCCGTGGCTTAGGCCTCTGGCGTGCAAGGCTTCGAGCGTGCGCAAAACCGATGCGAGAACCACACGCGCTTCATTGATGTGCATCGGGCCCGTCCGGCCAAGCCTCGCCGAAAGGAGCTGCCCATCGACAAAGGCGGTTGCCACCCAGCCGCGCCCATCGTGAAGCAGCCCCGAATCGAGCACCTTGGCGAGGCCAGAAATTTCAAGCCGAGCGAAAAGGCGCTGCCGCACAAGCCAACGCCTGACTGCAGCGCGCTCGAGCGCATGCTTGAAATCCAGGATTTTGAGGGCCGCACGCACATTGCCCTTTTCAGCAAGGTAGGTCTGGCCCAGGCCACCACCTCCAAGCCGCTTGATCAGGCGCCAGCCCGAAACTTCCAAAGCCTGCTCTTCGCGAGGAGGTGGGAGAGGGCGCAATGCCTTTTGAGAGGCCACAATCGCTTCAACCAGCGCCTCAAGCGCTCCCTCCTCAAAGAGCTTCCTTACAATTGCGCGTGCCCAAGCAGCCTTGCTTGGAAGATCGCCAACGCCCAGCTCATCGATTCCGAGAAAATCCTTCGCAAGCGCCTTCATCTCATCGATTTCAAAAAGGCGCTCAAGTTCGCTTTCCAAAAATTCAGCTTCTGGGTGCATGGTGATGCTTGCAAAGCGCCAATCCTAGTCGGATCAATGCCCTTCGCCAAGGGCATAGGGCCAAATCTAGGACTGACCCTCCCCCTGAGGGGTCCCAGAGTAGTGGATCTTTCCTCCGATCTGACGGATGGTTTCCTCCACTTGGTTTTTAATGACGTATAGCGGGATTCCCACCTCCGATGAAGCCCTTAGGTGAATTTCCAATTCGATTGTGGCTTCTGCCATCTGCAATGGCATGAGCACACCTTTGGCAAAATGAGAGAGCATGCCCGCTGGTATGACCGCGCTGAGCTCATATTTTTTGAGCCTACCCCTTTGAACCTCCCCTTGGGATGAAGCCTTGGACTCTTGTGAAACCTCTCCCCCCCGATCCATGAGTTGCGCATCAACAAGGTTGGAGTCAGACCTGGAAGAAACCTCCTTGGCCGCTTCCTCGGGTTGAACCGCTTCTTGTTTTTGCGGAAGGGCTGCTTTTTGGATGACCACCGCCTCGTCATCGAGATCTTTTGGATTCACCACCTCCTTAAAGAGGATGCGCTCCCCAAGCCGCACCCCAAATACCCCCTTCTGCACCCCTTCTGCAATTGCATCAAGAAGCACATCCTTGCTCTTTAAAATCGGAAGCTCGGTGTAACTGGCAAAAATCTCGTAGATACTTCCGACTGTTTTTTCTTGTTCCCCAATTGCCTTTTCAAGCAAATAACTTGGTGATAGCTTCCTCACCATGAGGTCCCGCTTCTCCAAATAATTCCTCACCCTGTCGACAATTGAGGTGGAGGTGCTCATCGGCTCAAGCTTCATCCACTCGATTACTCCTCCTTTGAACTTCCCCAAGCGTGCATATGCCGCTGCGAGCTGATGGGTGATCTCGTTTTTGGTGTCGCTTAGCTTTCTGCTGACCGCTTTCCTTTGTTCTTCTGAAAGGTTGAGGCCCTTGTCTTCTTCAATCGAGCGGTAAGCCAAGTAGCGCTTGACCGCTCCTTGGACACGGGCAATCGTGTTTTCCTCGGCCACAAGGAGGAGAACCGCGTTCTTGCGGATCCGAAATGCGCTTCCACTCTTTTCGAGGATTGAATTGGCAAAGCGCTCGCTATTGGTGGACAAGCCCTTTTCACGCCACGTGTGCTCAAGCGAAAGGAGGACAAGCTTGGGCTCCGGGCCATCTGTCACATCTTGAGGGTCTGTGGGCCAAAGGATGACCCCAAATTCCTTTTCTTTGCCCTTGCCTTTGCTTTCTTCTTCGAGGCATTTCCTGATCTCTTCCTCGACGGCATCGCTTGAAACGCCTTCTTCCCTTTCGGCGATGATCCGGTTCAGATTGGGCTTGGCTTGGAAAAGATAATAGAATTCTCTGTCCACATGCAGGTACCAGAGCTCGTCTTCGAGCTTTTTGAGCACATCCCCAATGAGCGGAAGCTTCACTTCCGGCGTGAGCACCCCAAGCCTCAGGCGCTGGATCCCAACGCCCGGGCGCTTCCCGCTTCCGCTAAAGGAAGTGAAGAAAATCGTCCTTGCAATACCGCTTGCAAGCTCGTAACGCGCGCACTCTGAGCCAAGCCTCTTTTCGATTTTTTCGGCTTTGGCGTGGCCTCCCTGGTTGATGTCTGATTGGATCACGGCCTGGTATTCTTGGCCAATATGGCGGATAAACTCGGCTCTTATCTCTGCTTTTCCTAGGTTGATGTGGGCAGGGAGGATGAGGGGCGCCTGGTGCTTTGCCCGGTAGAGATCGCCAACAACCAAAGCGAGAAGCCGAAGCACCCCGCGCGTCCGCTGAAAATCGGGGAAGGTGCTCCAGCGTTCAAAAAGCACATCGATGACTTCAGGATGGAAGGGATAGGCCTTGAGCATCCGGTCCTGATAGGCCTTCTCCTGCACATCTGGAAGCAACTCATTTTTGTGGTTTTGGTACATCCTAAAGAAAGCTTTCACGACATTGGCTCGCTCTTCTTCGCTTCCAATGCTTTCAAAAAGGCGCCGGCGGATGACTTCATAGACCTCCTCACCCTGGATGGGTATTTTCACGTTTTCGACCCGCCCAAAGATTTTTTGAAGCTCAAGGAGCGCCATTTCGCCCTCTTCGGCATAGGGCACGCTCGATGGCAAGGTCACAACCAAAATGGAAGAGGGCGTGACCTTTACGGCCTCGGTGAGCTCGTGAAAGAAGGCCATAAGCTGCGATCGAAACTCCCTTGCCTTGACGGCGTACTCGGAAAGCTCATCCATCAAAATCAAAACAGGCCTGTTTTGGAGAAGTTGGTGGATGAGCTCTTTCCCAGGAGAGAGGCGCTTTTGGTCATGCGTTTCTAAAAGTGCGTAGTTTCCAAGTTGGGCGGCAAGCTCCCCCCAAGGGGTGCGGCCCCCAACGGCATCAGCTGCTGTCCCCACAAAGGTCACAACCTCCGCATCTGGAAGGGAAGAAATCCCCGCCTCCTCCAAAACCGTGGAAAGGAGTTCTTCCGCAGCTTTCCCGTTTTTCACAAGGTGATAGAGGGCAATAAGGCCATGCGTTTTCCCGCCGCCAAATGGGGTTTGAATCTGAAGCACAGCCTCGCCCCCACGGCCTGAAAGCCTCTTGAGCACTGTTGAAGCGAGACTCCGAAGCCCATTTGTAAAATAAGTCCCCTGGAAGAAAAGCCTTGGATCGCGGTACTCAATCGGCCCCCGGTTCGCAACCACATCTGCAAGGTCTGCGGCAAATACCCCTTGGTCAAGCCCATCACCTCGCACATCTCCGCGCGGCACCACAACTTCGGTCCATGCCTTGAGTTTCATCACTCATCACCTCCCAGAAACGACAACTGTTTTGCTTTCTTTCCACCCCGGCTCACCTTCGAGCCGAGCAAAGCCTGTAGCAGCTTCTTTTCTTCGTCCCCCTCAGGCAATACCTCCGAAAGCGCTTGCGCAAAAGCCCAAAAAGGACCCTCCTCCCACTCCCCCACATGCTCCTCAAGCTCTTTTTGCTTGTTTTCAGCCCACAACACACACGCCCTCTGGAGCGCATCGATGAGGGTTTCGGTGGACTTCTTTTTGAGAAGCTCCTTTGACCTCTCCTCAGGAAGAAGCAGCTTCACCTTCTCCTTCTCCTTTTTCGCAAAGCCTTTGGGCCAAAACACCCCCTCAAGCTCCACCCCAAGCCCAGAAGCAAGCTTCCGCGCCTCGTCAAAATGAAGCGAAGCCTGCCCATAGGCCCAGCGCCAAAGCAAATAGAAAGCGCTCACTCGGTCAAGCTCAGAGGCCGAAACATCGGGGAAAATCCTCTCCAGCACAAACTTCGAAACCACTTGCCTTGTGCGCTCGAGAAGCTCCGAAACCTTGACCTCTTCGCCCGAGGCCTTCTCGACCCGCTCGTAGCGGCCAAAGACCTCAAGCGCTGGCCCAATTGCGCTCATGAAAAAATCCGCTCCCCGAATTCCATCCCTCCAAAACTGGGTGAGTTTATGGGCCACGCGCTCCTCAAGCTCCCGCACAAGCGAGCCAAAGTGGCCAAGCGCTTTTCCCTCCCGCTTTCGGCACACGATGTAAATCGAAGAGGCCAAAGCCGCAGAATCCAGCGCCCGCAGCCTCGATGGCGTCTCCGTGTGGATGGGCCAAGAAGCCGTCGGATAAAGCCCAGAATCGAGCATGGCCTTGATGATGCTCTCCCAAGCCTCCGTGGTCGTGTGTGCAAAAACAATCACCGCAATCCCATCCGGCCGAAGCACACGGTGAACCTCCCGAAAGGCTTGGGTGAGCTTCTGCTCAAACCATTCTTTGGTCTTTTCCCGATATCGATTCGGGTCCCAGTGCTCCATCTGGCAGATTTCATCGCTTTTTGGTGCCAACGGCGTTGCAAAGAGCTCTGGGTGAAGCTCACCCACCACCCGCTTGAGCCACACATAGAAAAAATCCGAAAGGTCGCTGTAAGGGACGTTGTTGTAGTAGGGGGGATCTGTGAAAACCGCATCGAAAAAGCCATCCTCCCAAGGGAGATTGGTCGCGCTCCCGTGGAAGACAAAACCAGAAGCAGAAAAGTGCTCGACCAGGTCAGAAAGAATGTGCATGCAGACATCGAGCTGGGCTGGAAAACTCCCCGTCAGCTCAGACAAAGGGCACTGCTCGGAATAGTCAAAGACCATTGGCAGCGCCTGGCGACCAAAAGTATTGAAAACGACCTCTCCCCCACTTGCCCACCAGCAGAGGCTTGAGTTGTAGCTTGTGTGCCTGCTTAGCGTGAGTGCCAAATAGGTGGCTATGGCCTTTGCGAGCTCTGGGTCCTTTGTTTCGCTCAGGAGCTCAGCGTGCGCCCGGCGCACGGCATCGGCAAAGACCAAAAGCGCAAGCTTCTGCCGCGCATTGAAAAGATCACCCCAGCGGACAAAACCGTAAAGCGGCACGTTGAAAACCCCGCTCATGAGCGGTATCGGCTCATCTGGAATTGGCTCCATGCCCCAGGCTTCCCAAAGCCGAATGCGTTCCTCACGAAGCGCTTCCTCCGCCATCCGAAAGGCCAAAACATCCTCTTCCCTCGCAAGCCGGTACCTCTTCCCAGAAGCCTTGGGATCACGCAAAACCACAACGCACAGCCTCTCACCCCCTTTCCCCTCTCGAAAAAGCCTCCGCGTCTCATCGTCCCCAATCCCACCACCACACACAGGGCAGCGCACCCGCGCCCTCGAAACCGTCCCCTCCTCGGGGTCAAAACCAATCCGCTCACCCCCTTGACCCACAATCTCCAACTCCACCCTCTTCCCACGCGCAACCAAGCGCATCGCAACCTTTTTATTGCTCTTGTTCGCAAGCCAGGTCTGGCGAAAAAGGGGAATCTCCGCACCACAGGCCGGGTTTTGGCAGGGAATGGTCCGCGCCCAAATGTAGGCCACAGGCAAAGAACCATCCGGGTCCTTGGGGTAAAAGCGCTCAAGCCTTCTCCTTGCCTCCTCAAGCACCCACTCGCCCCATTTCTTCACCCCAAAAAGAAGCCTCTCCCCAAAACGCCCGGGATACTCCAAAATCGCCTTGTTCAAAAGAACAGCCACTGGGTTGTAGTCGAGGGCGTAGGCCTCGCAGCCAAGCCTGAGCGCCTCAAGGGGAATCGACCCCCCACCTGCAAAGGGGTCAAGAACCCGAGGTGCTCGCCCACCAAAAGCCTCACGAATCCTCTGGCGCGCGCTTTCAAGAAGGTACTTCCCCGCAGGGTCCTTTCCTGAAACCACCTCCCAAGGCGAAATCTGAGAGACTTCCTGCAAAGGCCTTTCCCTTTGCTCCGCGCTTCCGCCGGGAATGAGCGCTGCAAAGGCCGTGGCACGCGAAGCCGCAAGGGGGCGCCTTGCCCACCAGATGTGGAGCGTTGAGACGTGCCCGCGGCGCACGTTTTTTTCGTGCACAGATGCTTCCGAAACCTCCCGCAAAGGAAAGGCCACTTCTATCAGCCGCTCCCTCATGAAGCTCCTCCAGCCCATAGAAGGGCTGCATGATTATGCAGAGCCACAGATCCGAACAAAAGGGTCAAAAACACCCTTCACACCCCAATCACCAAGCACCCAATCAACCGCTATTCAGGCTTTGCCGCCTTTTTCCAGTCCCTTACGCGGTAGTGCTTGGTTCGGATCACAACTTCTTCTTCTTCGGCAGAAACAACCTGAGAGGGGTTTTGGATTGGGTAAAGCTTGGGTTCTTTGGCTGCCCAAGCGATCACATAGAGCCAGTACTTTTCGCCAAGCTCCTGTGCCTTGCACCACTCGTTGTGGGTGAGCTCAATCGCCCCCTCCTTGGCCCGTGCCTTCACTTCGATGTAGCGAATGCTTCCACTTGGGTCCCTTGACACAATGTCGTAGCCGAGGTTTTGAGAAGAAACATCCTCGGGAAAACGCCCTTCCTTCCTTTCATACTCGAGTGCAACCCTCATCCCCTCGGCCTCGATTTCGCTTGAGGGGGACATCTCGTCTTTCAATTCAGCTTTCGAAACTTTAATTTGAGGGAAAACCCTTGCAAGTGCGATTGGCTCAGGCCTGATCCACGCAAGTCCTCTTGCGCCCTCGATTTGGGCTTGGAGCTCCCTTTTTCTGGCAAGGAGCCGCCTGTGGCGCGCCTCTTCCCTTTGGAACTCCGCTCTTGAAACGGGCTTTCCTTGCATCTCGAGCAATTGGTACTCAATGCAGCGCGCATCCGCATCAAGGATTTGCACTTCGAGAAAGCGCAGGCCGTGCTCTCTCATGAGATCGGCCCAGTGCCTTCGCTCTTCGAGGAGAAGGGTGCGGCGGGGTTCAAGCACATTTCCCAAAAGAAAGGCCAGAGCACCCTCAAAAGAGGGGGGATGACTCACCTCTGGGCCTTCCGAAGCGGGCACAAGTTCGCGGAGGATTGACTCTCTGAGCGCCTCGAAAGAGCCATCGCTTTTTTGCAAAATGGGAATCACGCTTCTTTCCACAACCTTATCGCGCCCGTCCCGCATTTCGGCCTGGAAAAACCAAAGCCAGCCATCAAGGCAACCACTTGGATCAACAAAAATCGCGCCGCAATCAAGATGGGGCTTTGCTTCCCTAAGCACCCTTTTTGTCACTTCAACCAAAAGCGGGTGACCTGGGCCAACCAGCTCAACCCCCTCCCGAATCGCACTTGCCCTGTCAAGGGCCACTTCCACCCACTCTTTCTTCCCCGTCTCGCTTTGTATCCCAAAGCTCTCATACACCCTTTTTGGGATCCTCAAGATCGAATCTCCTTTTTTGATCACCTCAGTCGCAACGCCAAGATGCGCAAAAGCCTCCTCCAAAAAGCGGTGAATTTCCTCTTGCCTCAAAAGGCTTTTTTCTCGGAGATCCTTTTCGACAGGGGCTCTCAGCGCGATCGACTGGCTCTCTAAAGCCCTAGAGGCGTCTTCCCGTATCCTTTGCACCTCTTCGTGGCTCAGCCGGAACTTGGCCCTGATTTCATCGAGGCTTTGCGGTTCCGAAATCGCCTGAATGATGAGATCCCTCAGCGAGCGGCCCGGCACAATTTCCCCGATCACATCGAAAACCCGGTCGCTCCCCAGCGCCTCCCGAATCTCATTGAGCTTTTCAAAAAGGGTGCTGAGCACCATTCCTTCTCTGGTGTTTTCTGCAACGAGGTTATAGATGTGCACCGCTTTTTTCTGGCCATAGCGATGGATGCGCCCCATCCGCTGCTCGAGGCGATTGGGATTCCAGGGGATGTCATAGTTCACCATGAGGGAGCAAAACTGGAGGTTGATCCCTTCGCCTCCTGCTTCGGTTGAGACCATGACCTGGGTCTCGTTTTTGAATCGGCGCTCCGAAGCGATGCGCTCCTCCGTCTTCATTTTGCCGTGGATGGTCGTCACCTTGTACCCCCAGGCACTGAGCTTTTCCACAAGGTACTCAAGCGTGTCGCGCGACTCCGTGAAGATGAGAAGCTTTTCGCCCTGCTCCCGAATCCTTTCGTCTTCCATGACTTGGCGGAGTTCTTTGAGCTTGGCTTCGCATTCCTGGCCCTCTGCCTCTTTGGCAAGCTCTATGAGCCTTTTGAGCATTCCGATTTCGTTTTCGAGTTCTTCACGGCTTCTTGCATTCGTCAGGCTTGCGACGAGTTCCTCTTCTTTTTCGAAGCGTTCGGCTTCGGGAGCATCCTCGAGGTCTTCCTCATCGATCACCACTTCCTCGGTTGACCACTCTCCCCTTTCAAGCATTTTGGAAAGGCGTTCTTTTCTCCTCTCAAGCGAGCGGCGCACTGCCCTTACGCTCGACGCAAGGCGCCTCTGGAGGATGAGCATTGCAAAGGCCACGTTGCGCCTTTTGGCAGAAAGAGCAACAGTGTATCCATTTCGCACATATTCCGTGACATCCTCGTGGAGGCGCTTTTCGATTTCGCTCAGGCGGTAGGTGCGGGTCACCACATGGCGCAGCGGAAAAAGGGGCTTCCCCTCAAAGTCCCGAAGCTCCTCTTTGAGGCGCCTAAGAAAAAAGGGGCTCACCCCATCTTGTGGAAGGGCACTCGCTTCTTCATCAAAAAGCCCAGGCTCGATGAGCCGTAGGAGCATTTTGAAGTTTTCCTGGTCGCCCCGATGGGGCGTTGCTGTCAAGAGCAAAAGGTGTTCGGTATTTTGCGCAAGGAGCTCGCCAAGCCGATAACGATTGGTCTTTTCGGTTTTGGAACCGTGGCGATATGCGGCCATTTTGTGGGCCTCATCGACAATCACAAGATCCCAATTCACCCCGGAAAGGGTTGGCATGATTGATTCTTGTTTGGCAAAATCAATTGAAACGATCACTTGATTGTTTTCCTTCCAAATCTGCAAGGCCGAAAAGGCATTGAGGGCCTGGCGATCCACAATTTTAAAATCTTCCTGAAAACGTTCTTCGAGCTCCCGCTTCCATTGGTCCTTGAGGTATCCCGGAACGACGATGAGGACCCGTTCGACCACTCCGCGCAGCTTGAGCTCTTTAAAAAGGAGGCCAGCCATAATCGTCTTTCCAGCTCCTGGGTCATCTGCCAAAAGAAAGCGAATGCGGGGCCGAGGCAAAAGAAAACGATAAACGGCTGTGATTTGGTGAGGGAGCGGATCGATCGCCGAAGCCCCCAACGCAGGGCAAGAGTCAAAGTGCATGCTCGACTCGATGAAATGGGCCTCCACCCCCAACCGAAAAAGGCTTGGATTCCCCTTAAAATCCTTCTCTTTTTCTTCTTGAGAAAACTTTTTAGCTAATTGATCCACTTCGTCACGGCTCAACATCCGCTCATAGAACCTTCCGTGTTCAACACCAACCGCATCGATTTCCAAAAAATCTCCAACAGGAGTCAAATTCAAAACCCGCACCTTTTCAGGCCAAAAAGGACCCTCCAACACACGAGGCAGCTTGCATTCCATGCCATGCATCAAAACAAAAAAAAGAAACGATTGCAACAACTCATTTTTGATTTTTGAAAAGCAAAAGGCCTAACGATGAAAATGGCCAATGATGGAAACCAAAGCACCGATCATCGCAATGGGGGCATTTCACATTCAAATCCGCCCGGTTTTGGATTTCCGGTTTTGGCCTTTGTGATAATCAGATTTTTGGTGATTGCGTATTGCGTTCTTCGAGTGGGCGCTGAACGTCCTCTAAAGAGAATTGAATTCCTTGGCTCAATCAGCACCCAATTCGAGCAAAGGGAATCCAACAAAGGAAAACCCTAGTCGCCATAGCGGATTTGGACCTTTTGGATGAGGGTAAGGAGGGCTGCTTTGGCGCCTTGGGTGGTTGGGCTTCGGACGAGGGCCCAACCTTCGCCCTCATAGCTTGAAGAGCGGGCTTGGCCAAGTTTTGGAAATTGGGCCTCAACCAAAGCATCCCCGCACGCTTTGATGGCCTCTTCAACGCCGCTCACCGAGACGATCTTTTTTCCCCGGCCTTGGCCTCGAAAGAAGGCCGCCCCTGCTGCCCACTTGCGCTCTTTGGGTGTGAAGCGATCGAAGGCGATGAGTTCAGCCCAGTCGCGGATGAGATCGCTTTCATGGGCAATGGACATAAGGGGCATGATCTGCACCCCCGGGGGCCGCGCACCAACTTCCGACACCAACATTTCACCTTCTTCGGTGAGAAACCACTCCATGTGGGTGAGAGCGGTTGAGGCGGGTGTGCCAAGGCCTTCACCAAATAGGGCTTGGAGGGCTGCTTCGTTGATTGGGTGAAAACGGGTCCAGGTGGGGTCATCGGCTTCGCGGGGAAGGAGAATCGTGTATTGGATCCAGGGTGTTTCAAGCACTTCAAGGGGAGATGGGAAATAGCGGGTGCCAGACCTCCAGATGGTGCGACCGAAAATGCTCACCGTTTCGCAGGTGTGCTCGCGCGCGCGGATAAAGCGCTCGACTTGAAGGGGGCGCTCGGGGCTTGGCGCAAAGCCTGCCTCGATGAGATCCTCAAGCTCCTCGCGGCTGTCCACCCGATGGGTCGAGCGGGTTCCAAGGCCTGCCCTGGGCTTTATGACGATCGGGTAGCCAAATCGGCGGATGAAGGCCTCAAGCTCTTCAAGGCTTCGCGCAAGGGTGCTTGGAGCCACTGGCACCCCATGGGCCCTGAGCACCGCTTTCATTTCATCTTTGTTGCGGAAACGGCGGGCGATTTCGATGCCCATGCCCTCGATGCCCAAAGCGCTTCGGGCTTCTGCCATGGGGATTTGGAGTTCTTCGAGGGCACCTGTCAGCCGGTCGATGGGCCTGATTGCACGGGCGATCCGGCGCAGGGCCTCGGTGAGCTCTTTTCCATCGAGGGTACTCCGTACCCGGTAGTGGCCTCCAAGCTTCGATCGGAGCGGAGGAGGCATGGCCTCGAGCGGGTCTTCACTCACCACGCTCAAAAGCACGCCCTCAAGCGAAGCAAAGGCCTGAAGATAACGGTTGGTATTGGGGAGAAAATGAGGAGCAACAAAGACGATGTGCCGCATGGGAGGATCCTAGCGGGCTTTTTGGATGAGATGGAGCCTTGTCAGTTATCGTTTCGATTCGCGATGAGGCGGCTCCAAGTGGCGTTTTTGGGAGTTGCTTGTGGTTTTTTTGCTTTGTCCCAAGGTTGTGGTGGTGCCTTTCGCCCACTTTCAGCCATGAAAAGGGAAGATCTCGATTTTTTGCGTGCATATGCCGAAACGCGCCGCTTTCAAAACGGCCACCCCAACCAATTTCGCTGGACTCCCGAGGGCCAGGTGCTCTTTTTCCTTCGAAGCGAAGCGAGAAGTGCCTCGCAATCCCTTTTTGCCTTTGATCTCCAAAGCGGCACCGAAAGGCCCATCGCCTCACCCGAAAGCCTCATCCGAGAACAAAACGAGGAGATTTCGCCCGAGGAACAGGCCCGCCGCGAACGCATGCGCCTCAGCCAAAAAGGCATCGTTCACTATGACATCAGCCAGGATGGAGAAAAGGTGCTGGTTTTGCTTTCGGGCAGGCTCTTTGTGGCGAGGTGGAAAGAGTCCCCCATCGCCTTTCGCGAGCTCGGGGAAGGGAAGGAAGCTGCGATCGATCCGCGCTTTTCACCTGATGGAAGATGGGTGGCTTTCGTCCGCGATCGGGACCTTTGGGTGGTTGAGGTGGAAAGCGGAAAAGAAAAAAGGCTTACCCAGTCCACATCCCCAGCCCTAAGCCATGGGCTTGCTGAATTTGTGGCCCAAGAAGAGATGGGGCGCATGGAGGGCTACTGGTGGTCACCTGATTCGCGATTTCTTCTTGTCGAAGAAGTCGACGAATCCCCTTGTGAGCGCTTCCACATCGCTGACCCATCAAAGCCAGAAGCGCCTCCTTTGGCCTTTGCCTATCCCCGGGCGGGCCGTGAAAACGCAAAAGTGCGCCTTGCCATCGTCCCTCTCGAAGGTGGCCTCGAAAAGGCCCGGTGGCTCGAATGGGACAGGGAGGCATTTCCATACCTTGTGGGCGTGCGTTGGACCCAGTCGCGCATCCTTCTTCTCCTTCAGGATCGCCTCCAGCAGCGAGAAATCCTCTTGGCAGTTGACCCCTCGAGCCTTGAAAAGAAGGTGCTGCTCGAAGAGAGGGACCCTGCTTGGGTGAGAATCGAAAGTGGAATGCCACACCCCATCAAGGGTGAGCGCTTTCTTTGGGTGAGTGATCGAGAGGGTGAGGCCCGCCTTGAACTGAGAGGGGAGGGTGGTGAACTCATCAAAGTCCTCACCCCACCTGGGTTTGGCTTTTCGCGCTTGATCGGCGTGGACGATGAGAGAAAAAGGGTGATTGTGCGCGCGAGTCGGGACACAGCCCAGGCCCATATCTGGTCAATTCCAATGGAGGGCGGTGATCCTCAACCCCTTTCAACCGAAGAGGGTGTTCACGATGCCGTGCTTGCTCCAAATGCTTCACACCTTGTACACATCGCAAAGCTCCCCAATGCACCCCATCGCTTTTCGATTCGAAAACGCGATGGGGAAGTGCTTTTCACGATAAAAAGCGTGGCAGAATCTCCTCCTTTTGATCCGCGCTTGGAGTTCACCCACCTTGGCGCCATGCCCTACCGCGCGCTCATCATTCGCCCCCGCGACTTCGACCCTGGGAAGCGCTACCCTGTTTTGGTTGATGTCTATGGTGGCCCTGGCCACATTCACGTCACCATGGAGCGCGATCGCTGGCTTCTTGCCCAATTTTTTGCTGATCATGGCTTTGTGGTCCTCGCCTTTGACGGCCGTGGAACCCCTGGCCGGGGGCGCGAGTGGGAGCGGGCCATCCGAGGGGATTTTTCAACCATTCCCCTTGAGGACCAGGTGGCTGCGCTTGAAGAAGCCCTCAAGCGTTATCCCGAGCTTGACCGCAATCGCATTGGCATCTACGGCTGGTCTTTTGGGGGCTATTTGAGCGCGATGGCCCTTTTGCGCCGGCCTGATCTTTTCCGCGCGGCCCTTGCAGGCGCACCTGTTGTCGATTGGCGTGACTATGACACCCACTACACCGAGCGCTACCTTGGCCTCCCGGAGCCAGAGGGTGAAGAGGGCCCATACCATCGCTCAAGCCTTTTGAGCCACATTCACCCAATCAGCGACAAATTCCCACCTCGCCCCCTCCTCATCATCCATGGAACAGCCGATGACAACGTCTACTTTTTCCATGGCCTCAAGCTCGCCCACGCCCTTTTCCAAAAGGGGCGTCCTTTTGAATTCATTCCCCTTTTGGGGCAAACCCATGTGGTGCGCGACCCCGAGTGGGTCATTCCCCTTGAAATGAAAGCCCTTGAGTTTTTCCTTCGACACCTTGGTGCGCCCATCGAGTGAGATGAAAAGATGAAGATCCCCCCAGCTCAAGTGCAGCTTAAAACCCTCCTTCGTGGAATCGTTGACATTGTGAGCCCTGAAGAGCTTGAGGCGAGGCTCCGCGAATCGCACGAGAGCGGTACCCCACTTCGCATCAAAGCCGGTTTTGATCCGACGCGGCCAGATTTGCACCTTGGCCACACGGTGCTTCTTGAGAAAATGCGTCAGTTTCAGGAGTTTGGTCACGAGGTCTACTTCATCATTGGCGATTTCACCGCCCAAATAGGCGACCCGACAGGCCGCAACAAAACCCGGCCACCCCTTTCCCGCAAGGAGATCGAAGAGAGTGCCAAAAGCTACGCCGAACAGGCTTTTTTGATTTTGGACCGCGAGCGCACCAAGGTGCTTTGGAACAGTGACTGGCTTGCACCCATGCGCTTTGAGGAGGTGATCCTGCTCGCTTCGCGTTATACCCTCGCCCGCATGCTCGAACGCCAGGATTTCAAAGCCCGCTTTGAATCAGGTTCAAGCATTGCCCTCCATGAGCTCCTCTACCCACTGGTTCAGGCCTACGATTCCGTCCACATCCGGGCCGACGTTGAGCTTGGGGGCACCGATCAGCTCTTTAACCTCATGGTTGGCCGCGATATCATGCGAAGCCACGGTCTCCGGCCTCAGGTGGTGATGACCACGCCCATCCTCGAAGGCATCCACGCCAAAGCCGACGAAGAAGGAAAGCTTCGGGGAGAAAAGATGAGCAAATCGCTTGGCAATGCCATCGGTATCACCGAAGCTCCCGAGGAGCAGTTTGGAAAGCTCATGAGCATTTCTGACGAGCTCATGTGGCGTTATTACGAGCTCCTTTCGCGAAAAAGCCCAGAAGAAATCCAGGCCCTCCGGAGTGGCCATCCCATGGAAGCCAAAAAGGCCTTGGCGAGCGAAATCGTCGAGCGTTTCCACGGCAAAGAAGCAGCCCGCCGCGCCCTCGCAAACTGGGAGCGACAGTTTTCCCGACGAGAAGCCCCTGAGCAAATCCCCGAATTCACCTTGCAAAGCCATGGGCAAGGCATGCGCCTTTCGGCCATCCTCCTCCACTGTGCATGGGCAGAATCCAGTGGCCAAGCCAAAGCCCTCATCGAACAAGGAGCTGTCGAGGTCAATGGAAAGCGAATCACCGAAAAAAGGGCCGAACTTGCACCAGGTGAGTACCTGATCCAGGTCGGAAAGCGCCGCTGGGGAAAGGTGCGCCTTGGTTAGGAAGCGTGTATCAAATGGGATACACTTCAAGGAGTCCAAACTTGGACGGTGTATCAGAATTGATTCAGATCTCAAGTCAAGTGGCAGATGGTTATGCTCGAGGACCCATCCATTTAGCCAAGGGTCTTCACCCACTTTGGTTGAAGGCAGGTGAATTGGGTGCGCATTTCACCACAAGCTTCCGCGCCTTGCCAATCCCTTTAATCTATCTCGGTCTTGGTTGAAAAGCATCATCACCTAATTTGGTTGTTCTTGAGGGTTGCGGTGGGAGTGTTTCAGGCATCGGAAACCACGAAGTTCACCTTCAAGGAGGGTTGGAAAGCCAATTGATAACACGATCGCACCTTCAAAACCAGGGCTTCGGAGAGGAAGGGCAGGATCCTGGGGGCCAGCGGCTTGTTGCTCAAGGAGGGGGAAAACCACCCGCCCACCCAATGAAAAGGGCCCAAAATCGATCGTTTTTCCAAGCTGGAGGCCAAGGCTACTCACCGTGCGGTCACCTTCAAAGCGGTAGGCAAGGCCAACTTGGCAGCCAAAAAGCCAAAAGCCGTTTCTGAACCCTCCAGCAATGCGGACCGAGCCATCGGTCAAAAGCTCCGATTGAATGAAAGCGCCTGTTTTCCAAGGCAGACCCGTTGGATAATGCTCAAGGCGGACATCAAAACCCGCACCCCACATGATCTCATGACCAAAACCAAGTGAGCTCATGGCGCTTGTGATGATTTGGGTGCTTGGGGGGCGGGAAGCGGCCTCAAGCCGAACACGCTCCCAGAAGGAAGGCCCTCTTTGGGCTTCCCCTGTTTCCTCCTCTCCCAGGGCAGCTTGGGGAAAGGCCAAAAAGAGGGAAAAGAGGATGAATTCGGGGACTGCGCGTCGCATGCCTTGATGATGGTTCTAGTTTTCGGCCGTGCCAAGCCCCTCTTTTGGTCTTTGGGCCTGGAGGAGCAAGCGATCGATGGCCTGGTCGACATGACGGAGGGCGTGCGAGAGATCGAAGAGTTTTTCGATTTCAGCCGAGGAAATTCGGGCGATGATTTCTGGATCTTCGAGGACGAGATTCCGGAAAGAACCCTCCTTGGCGAGGGCCCGCATGGCATTGCGCTGAACAATCCGGTAGGCTTCTTGCCGGCCCAGGCCGCGCTCAACGAGGGCAAGAAGGAGGGCTTCGCTCGCCCAAAGCCCTTGGCTTTGCTCAATGTGGTGAGCCATCTGCTCTGGATAAATCTCCATCCCGCGGAGGATTCTCAGCAGGCGGTCGAGCATAAAGGCGAGGGCCGTGACCGCATCTGGCAAAAGGGTGCGCTCGATGGCGCTGTGGCTGATATCGCGCTCATGCCAGAGGGCAATGTTCTCGAAGGCAGGGATCAGGGCGGCACGGACCAAACGGGCAAGGCCACAGAGGTTTTCGGCCATAACCGGATTGCGCTTGTGGGGCATGGCTGAGCTCCCTTTTTGACCCACCTCGAAGGGCTCTGCGGCCTCGAAGACCTCGCTTCGCTGGAGATGGCGCAAATTGGTTGCAAAGCGTTCGATCGCTGAGGCAATAAAAGCGAGGGCTGTGCAAAAAAAAGCATGCCGGTCTCGGGGAACCACCTGCGTGGCGATGGGCTCAGGCCTCAAGCCCAACCGCCCAAGGGCCCTGGCTTCGATCTCCGGATCGAGATGGGCATGGTTTCCGACGGCGCCTGAAATTTTGCCGTAGCTGATCTCTTCACGGGCCAAAAGCATGCGCTCCCGAGCGCGCAGAAATTCCGCCAAATGGCTTCCAAGCACAAAGCCAAAGGTCGTGGGCTCGGCGTGCATCCCGTGGGTTCGGCCCATCATCGGGGTCCGGCGATGGGCAGCCACCTGAGTGGCCAAAAGCCCAATCACCTGGTCAAGCCGCTCGATCAACGCGCAAGCGGCACGCCTGAGCGTGAGGGCAAGGGCTGTATCAACCACGTCGCTTGATGTCATCCCTCGATGCAGCCAGCGGGCAGTTGAGCCCCCAAGCTCTTCGAGATGGGTGAGAAAAGCGATCACGTCATGGTGGCACTCCTTTTCGATGGTCTCGATCCGAGCGGGGTCCAGCCGCTCAGCCAGCGGACGCAAAGAAGCGCTTGTCCCCTCCGGAACAAGGCCTGCTTCCTCCATCGCCTCACAGGCTGCAAGCTCGACCTCAAGCCAGGTGCGATACTTTTCTTCTGCGGAAAAGAGCCTGGCCATGTCGGGAGGGGTATACCGCGGAATCATTGGTGATACCCATGCTTCAAAAGGGGTTGCACCCAAGCAAGAAGGTGAAAAGGAAAAACCACCCACCAAAGGGTGATTTCCCCTCCACCCACCAAAGCCAAGGCTTTTACCTCCGGAGGCCCAACTCAGGGGAGCGGGATGAAGAAGCGCGCTCTGCCTCAAGGGCCTTCATCATTTCCCGATGGATGAGCCGGCGGCGGATGGGCCCCACGCGGTCAATGATGAGGGTGCCGTTCAGGTGATCGAGCTCATGCTGGATGGCGATTGCGAGCAAACCCTCGGCCCAAAGTTCGAAAGGCTTGCCGTTCCGGTCCATGGCAGAAACCCGCACGCATTCCGCCCGCTCGATTTCTTCGCGAATTCCGGGAAACGACAGGCAACCTTCCTCCCAACGCACTTCGCCGATCGCTTCGAGGATTTGAGGATTGGCAAAAACCCGAAATTCAGAAGGCTCATCTTCACGAGCTGTATCAACCACAAAGACGCGCAAGGGAACACCGATTTGAGGCGCCGCAAGCCCAACCCCCTCTGCAGCATACATGGTCTCGGCCATGTCCTCGATCAGCTGCTGAAAAGAAGGGCCAAAATCTTGGACAGGCTCAGCGCGCACACGGAGGCGCTTGTCTGGGTAGTGGAGGATTTTTCGAATGGTCATGGGTCAGGCCTCCCTAAGGAGATGTGGCTTCTTCAAAAGATATTGCCCCAACGCCCCTCGATGGCAATCTGGACGAGTGCGAGCGCCAAGATCGGCCTAAAAAGCAACTGGGAATGCGGCTTTAAGGCCCTCGATGTACTTGAGCCTCAGCCTTGGATTGGTGAGAACCCGAGCCGCTTCGTCGATCGCATCAAGAATCCGAGCGCGTTCGCCTTCGAGGTGTCGAAGACCACTCCGCTCAAGGGGCCAGGCCAGAATCGAAGCGCGAAGGTGGGCGTAGGCGGAGGCGATGAGCTCAGGAGGGTCTTCTTTTGAAACGTTGAGAATCGCAAAATAATCACCCCGTTCAATGCGCGTTGTCCAAATCGCAACCAGCCGCTTGAGTTCTGAGAGGGAAGTCGGAGAAGCAAGGGCTTCAGGAAGGATGCGGAGGCTCAACCCTCCAAGCTCAACCAAGGCCAAAATTTGAGAAAGAAGCCCCCTTTCACCCGAAGCCTCGACTTCAACCAGCCATCCGCCCGAAGGAGATCGATTGAGCCTCTCCCGTACAAGCCACCGGAAAGCACAAGGGGCTTCAACAGCATCCAAAATTTTTTCAAGCTTGTCTTTGGGCTCGAAAAAGAGCCGTGCGGGCGCTTCCTCGCCCTCCAACCCAAATCGCAGGGCCAAAACTTCCCGAAAAGGGAGAGCCACAGGAGCCCACTCAAAAAGCCAAGGCAGAAAAGAACGTGGAAAACGCCTCTTTTTTGGGCTATTTTCTCCTCGCCTGAAAAGCTGCCGAGACAAGCGCTTGGCTTGGGCAATTCCACTCGCAAGGGCCAAAGACTCAATCCGCTCCAGTAAAACAGCCTCTCTCCAATTGGATGGAATCTCGGGAGGGCTCTCTGAAGCATCTGGCACACTGTTTCTCTCCATGGCCCATCGCTCATGCCTGAGCGAGGCAAATCCCTCTCCTGTGATTTCAACGAGTTCCCCATCATGCAATACGAGGCTCAAAAGCGCCCCAGAAGGCAGGGTCAGGCCAAAGCGAGCGCTCATTCCGGCCATCGCAGCTTGGCCAAGCAAGGCAAAAGCGCCAAAAGGCCCAAGGTTTTCAAAGCTTTCTTCCAGAGCATTCTCGGAAGATGTCCGCCCCGGGGTGCGGGGCGGTGAGGGAGTACGAGAGAGAACCTTTTCGGTGCTTTCTTTTTCGATTTTTGACAGGCGCTGAGCCGTGCTCGAGTCAGGGCTTCCGACCCGTGCCGAAACCGAAAAGGCACTGGAAGCAGCAGATCCTCCAAGCGATGGCCCTGCCAAAGCCACACTCGGAAGCGACGAAGGGCGAGGGTCGGAAGGCAATGCCCCCTCTTTTTCGTGGGATACCGGTTCAGCCCGTGCCAACCTGGGCAAGAGGCCCAAATCGAATTCATCCTTTTCGCTCAAAGAAGCTCCAAAAGATTCGATAAAATCCTCAGGAACCAACTTGGAAGCCGGAATTTGGCTTCCTGGGAGGCCTAGATCTGTGAGATCAATTCGCGCCTCGTGAGGGAAAAGCCGCCGATCTGTTTCAAGAAAGAGGTCAAACAAGGTTTCGCTGAGTGGAGGTGCTGCCCGTGCCTCCTCGCCCAATGAGGCGGTGGACCTATGGGCCTTCAGGCGATCGCAAAGGCGCAAAAGAGCTTCAAGCACTTGATCGTTTGAAGCTTCCCAAGGAAGCCATTCCTCAACCTCAGAGAGCGAGGAGGCATCGTTTTGACCCCCGATGACGAGCACGCCTTTAGAACTTAACTCGAAAACCCCTCTGATTTGAGAAAGCTTCATCTCAGAGGGCAATATGGCCAAAGCGATATCGCCACCTTGGGCTGAGGCCGAGTCCCAGTTACCACAAAGCACCTCGACCCCCGCGCTGGAGAGCACTTGATACAAGGCCTTGCTTCGGGCTTGAGCCTTTTCTGATGCATCGAAAAGGTGAAGCTCGACGGCGATTTGGATCTCTCTGCTCACGCTATCCTATTAAGGCTTTTTGCAAAAGGAGTGAAGGAGTAAAGGGGCGTGAAGCACCGCAAAACCATTCCTTTTGCATTTCTTTTTGGCTTGATGGGTTTCACCGCATCTTGTCGCTCTTGTGAAGAAGACTCAGCAAAAACCACCTCTAGGCGCTTGCCCGAAGCGAAGGAGGGGTCTGGAGGGGAAGCTCGCCTTGCCATTCCCTACTTCCAAGGCCCTGCACCTTCAGCAGAAGCCTTTGAAGTGATCTCGATTTCAAAGGGCGAGCTCGAATCAATTCTTCCCCAATCACGCCGAGCAGGAAGTTGGCTTGGGCTTCGTGGAGGCGGTGCTGAGCACCAAAGCCCTGGAAATTTCCTCTGCCGACTCGAAACGATATTTAGAAAAGGCCCAGTCGATCTCGGAGATCGCTTGCTTTTTGCCCTAAGGCACAGGCAAAGTGTCCTTGTGCTTCTCCTTGTGGCCGAGCCCAAGGAAGTGTGGATCGCTGTCCATCCACCTCCAAAAGGCGAGGACGAAGAACTTAAAGCCAGCAGGGCGGTCGACGCGCTCGTTCTCCTCATCGATTCAGTTGCACCACACGATTGCGCCTATTCAATTGGCGGTACCGAGGTGGGGGTGCGAAACGGTGAATGGTACTAACCACCACCCATTGCTTTGCCCAAGGCCCAGCCGAGCGCACACCCCCCAATGCAAGCGATCGTGGTGAGGGCAACGTAGGTCAAGGCAAGGCCAGGCTCTCCCTTTTGGATCAAGCGCATCGATTCAAAGCTAAAGGTGGAGTAAGTCGTAAATCCCCCAAAGAAGCCCGTGGTCAGAGCGAGCTTTGGAAGAAGGGGTAGCCATCTTGCCTCTTCGCTGAGAAACATGAAAAGCCCGATCAGAAAAGAGCCAAGTGCATTGATCAAAAGGGTTGCATAAGGAAAACCCGGCCCAGTGCGCTCGGTGATCCACAGCGAAATCGCATATCTGGCGGCGCCACCAAGCGCACTTCCAAAAGCGACAAGGAGTAGCCTCCTCAAATCCACAGTCGGTGGAGTTGTCATGGAAGCGAGCCTTGGGCCACTCGAATGGCCAAGCGAGGCCAAGCACGAAAGAAATCCCAAGCCATCGCAAAAGCCTTGGGAGGTGATGACATGCTCAAGGGCTTTGGAGCTTGCGAGCCCAAAGGGAGCAGCAAGGGGTAAAACCGGCCTGCCTGGGTTGCGCCCATCGTTTTTTGACTGGTCTTTT
>JANWYL010000120.1 GCA_025056955.1 Sandaracinaceae bacterium
AATTTGAAAATTGAGCATGAAGAGGAGTTGTAAGCTGGCTCACCTCTTTTGATTCTGGGTTTCCACCCATTGTAATCCAGCGCCTCTCCCAATTCTTCACCCGATCAATGAGCTCTGCGATCGAATGCAGGCGCGGCCTTGAAGCCAATCGAACAAGACCCATCTCCAGCGTTGCCCGAGGAACAGGCGAGCGTGCCACCTCATCAACCAATCCAGCCACCCCTTGGAAGGCGCGTTGTATTTCGAGCTGTTCAACTGTCTGAACCCACTCATGCGCCCAATCCTTCTCATCGCTTGGCATTTCAACCAAATGGGTGTTTTTCCCGCACAAAGACAATACAACCAAGTCACGAAGGTAGTCGGCTAAGCTTCGCGTAGTGTGCACAAGATCCGCTCCCCCTCGCAAAACCCCCTCCAGCTCATGGAGCACTGTGGCTGGGTGGCCTTCAATGAGCGCTCGCGCGAAGTTTTTGAGAAGTTCACGTCGCGCGATTCCAAGCATCTGTTCAACTTCTTCCCCCCTCACCTTTCCCTCTGTAAATGCAACCACCTGATCCATTAGGGTGAGCGCATCCCGCATGGAGCCGGCAGCCTCTCTTGCAATCAACCCAAGCGCTGCCTCATCTGCATCGATACCCTCCATGCGTAAAATATGCTTTAGCCTCTCAACAATCACCCGCTGAGGGATCAACCGAAAGTCATAGCGTTGACACCTTGAGCGAATCGTGATCGGCACCTTGTGCACCTCAGTGGTTGCAAAAATAAACTTGACGTGAGGGGGAGGCTCCTCGAGGGTTTTGAGGAGGGCATTGAAAGCCCCCTGCGACAACATGTGCACTTCGTCAATAATGATGATGCGATAGCGATCTCGGGCCGGTTGAAAGGGAATCAACTCTTGCAGGCGCCGTACATCATCCACGCTGTTGTTCGATGCCCCATCGATTTCCAGGACATCCATATCGGTGCCCTTTGCAATCTCCACACAAGGAAAGCACCGGCCGCAAGGCTCAGGAGTTGGCCCCTCCTCACAATTGAGGGCTCGTGCCAAAAGGCGAGCCGTTGTGGTTTTGCCCACCCCCCTGGCACCAGTAAACAAAAAGGCGTGGGCCACTCGACCAGAAGCGATTGCATTTGACAGGGTGCGGGCCACATGATCCTGCCCAACGAGATCATCGAAGCGTTGCGGTCTGTATTTGCGTGCAAGGACGAGGTAGCTCATCGTGGTTGAAAGTTAGCAGAAAAAACACACCCCCTGCCCCTGGCAATCAGGGCTGTTGACACAGCCTGAGTCGTGCTTATATAGGGCAAGCCGTCACCGCGGCGGCTCGTGAAGGAGGTAACCATGCTCACCCGCTTCGATCCATTTGCTCCTTTCCGTTTGTTTGACGAGCGCTTCCAAAATGAAATCGCTCGCTTCTTCGAAGGGAGCTCGCGAGCCTTCTTTGCCCCCCCTGTCGATATCTACGAGGACAAAGAGGCCTTTGTGCTCAAGGCAGAACTTCCTGGAATGCGCCCGAGGAGATTCAAATCGATGTGAGCAACGGCGTTCTCACCCTCAAGGGTGAGCGCAAGTTGGAGCACGAAGACAACAAAGATGGCTACCACCGAATCGAGCGCTGGTATGGTGCATTCCAGCGGCAGTTCACCCTTCCTCGCAGTGTCGACGTGGAACACATTGAGGCTCACTCCAAAGACGGAATCCTCACCATCCGAATCCCCAAGAAAGACGAAACCAAAGGACATCGGATTGCCGTAAAGTCAGGTTGATTCCCGACTGGCTTTGATAAGCGTGGGCCTCTCTGCCCTTGTTCAATTGGGGCCCTTGTTCATTGGGGCACTTGTTCAATTGGGGCACGGTCTATCTTGGGGTTCTGTGAATTCAACCAAGCGGAGTTTCCGTTGGTTGGGGGGAAGTTGTTCAAGGTCCCGGTCTGCTTCAGCAATCCGACGGGGAACATCGCCAAGCTCCTGAAGGGCAACTTCTTCTGCCCTTTCGTTTTTTTCGACGCGGGTAAGTCGCAGGGCAGCTTGGCGAGCCCGCCTTGAGCGTTCATCGCAGCCGTTTAGCGAACGCCACTCAAGGCTGCCAAAAAGAGGATCTGCGGCTCCGATATATGCCACTTGCCCCTGAGAAATCGAGGGCACCTCAACTGCATACCCATTTCTTTCCCGAATCGCGTAAAACCGATAGCGGCCTGGTTCCAAATCGCAAACCAGCACCTGACCTGAGCCAATCGCTCCATAGTACGTCCCCCGCTGGTCAAAGACATGTACAGGCCCCCGCAAATCGCCTTCAGCCAAAAAAAAGACCCTCGCCTTTCCGCTTGGAAGTGGAGGGTTTTCCCGAAGAGGGCCGAGCTCGCGCATGTTCAAGGGTCGCGCTCCTCCGCAGGTAGCCCCACACAACAACCAAAGCCATAACCCAACGCACAGCCAGCCAAAGCGATTCGGCGTCTCGCCAAAAGCCAAGGGATTGACCATGCTATCTCGTGGCCACTCCATTTACCGATACCCGCATTCCTTCAAATTGAAGGGCTGCTGAAAAACCATCCGCAATGCGGCTATCGTTATAGCAGTAGCGCCCTTCGATCCGAGTCCCGTTCCCATCGATGCAGGCCCGCACGACTGGTTGGCATCCTGGAGCACCAGTGGAAACCACTTCAAAACGCTCAAGCCCGTCTCCGTCAAGATCAACGTCGGGCGACTGAGGTCTAATCCTGACAATCGATATCATCGCCCCACCAATCATCATGTCTGCGAAAGTTGGGTCTTCGGGGGACCCGTCACATGGCTCACCGATCTCAATTCGAAAACCACCAGCGCTTCCGAGCATCTCCAGCATGCTTGCACTTAAGAACGAGAGCAAAGGCACAGGAATCGCCCCACACACCATGCCCTCGCGGAGACCAACCAAGCGCCCTCCCCTCTCCTCCGTGCTTGCCCGCACGAAAGCTTGCTCGAGCCGCACAGGCAAAAAACCAATCGGCAATTCGATGTCCTCTGGGCCACCTTCTAGCCTTGAAGATGCAATCCGACTCTGAATCGATGTTTGAGGCCTGAGCTCAGGGTCAAGAGAAGCCGCGTCAATCAGGTAGCCCGCACCGCTTGGTTGGCCAAAAAGCCATGCACTCCTCAATTCCGGATCATTTCTCCCCGCCGGGTCATCCAAGCCAAGGAGTGCGAGAATGAAAGATACCCTACCACCTCCCTCAAGAAAGCGGTTGAGAAGAGGTAAAGCAGAACCCAGCGCAGCCGCAAAACGGTTGTCAGGGCGTCGGTCACCGGTGTAGTCGCACCCCATCTCCTCTCGTGCAAATTGCAGGCGTCGAAGCAAAAACGTCACCTCCTCGCGGCAATCGGATCCGCACCCATCCCACGGCATGGCGTTGCCATCGTCACACTCTTCCCCCCTATCGGTCATCCCATTCCCACAACCAGCAATTGATCGGCAATCCATCGCGCACCCAGAAGAGCCGTCACAAAGCTCGCCCACGTGAGAATCAACCCTTCCGTTGCCACATGTTTCATTGGATAAGCAATCCGACCGGCAACCATCACCAGAAAGGTTGTTGCCATCGTCGCAAACTTCACCATGGCCGAGCTGCCCGTCACCACAATGGGGTTCCCTCACGCAACGTGCACTGCAACCATCGCCGTCTTGGTTGTTTCCGTCATCACACTCTTCTCCCCCTTCGATCTGCCCATTCCCACACATTGGAGAGGGAGTCGGGGAGTCGTCTGAAAAAACATCTATTCTTTCTGGCACGTCTTCCCGAGGCGACACATCGAAGTCGATGACGATGCCAGAATCAGTTCCCGTTGCACTGCGAGTGCTTGGGCATCCACACAATCCAATGACCAATAACATCCCAAAAACGATATTGATTTTTGACATCGACCCGAGCTCCAATTTCGCCTCATCGTCCTGCCCCTTCCCGGCCAAGTCAAGAATGAAATCAAAGTCTAGGCTTCTGAAACATGTTGTTTCAATTTGCGTTTAAAGAGCAAAATCTCCCTCTGGCTCGGCGCTTGCTTCTTGACATCGCACTAAGTTGGGAGAGCGGAGATGACCATGTTCTGGATTCATGAAGTGAAACAAAACGAAATACCTTTTGCATCAGATGCACGCCCTCTTCTGCAACCAGGAAGAAACAATTTCAAAGCCCATCTCATTCTTCTTCTAAGCCTTGCCCTTGCTGGATGCCATTTGGGCCACCATCAATCGAATCCGGGTCAGAGCAGCGCTTCATCACAAGACCCACACGTCCTTGTTGCACAAGGAGCCACTTTGCTCGATGTTCGGACACCGGAGGAATACCAAGAAAAGCACATTGAAGGTGCGATTCTAATTCCAGTTCAAGAGCTGGAAAAGCGCATTGACGAGATCCCAAAAGATCGCCCAGTTGTGGTTTATTGCCGTTCAGGTGCTCGCGCTCACCGCGCAGCGCTGATACTTCAAAAGCATGGCTACCAGGTTTTCGAGCTCGGAGCGATGAGCAATTGGTAAGCAGCGAGTCTCCTCCGTCTCTCACACCCATTTGAGGTGCAATCAGCCTCTGAGCGTATTTCACATTATTACCTTATTCACCTCATCCCTGGGTGCCCCGCCAATTTCATCCTTCATAGCTTGCGGATCAACACCTTGCTCCGGCGCTTGGTGTCGTACGTTTGTCGCCGAGAAGGAGGAAGAGCTTCAACCGAAGCGGGCAGGAAACCTAGCTCAATAAAAAAATGGCTTGTTTGCGTGGTAAGCACAAAGAGGTGGGTGATTCCCATTGACTTGGCTTGGTGAGCGATGTATTCAACCAGCGCCTCGCCACGCCCGCAACCACGGTAACTTGGGTGTACTGCCAAACAATAAAGCTCACCCATACGTTGTTCTGGGTGTGCAGGGTCGCTCTCAAACACTTGGAGTGCAGCACAACCGATCACCAAACCATCTCGCTCGACGACCACAAAGCGGTCGATCTCTCGTTCGATGGTTTCACGTGAGCGGCGAACCAAAATCCCGGCCTCTTCAAGAGGTTCGATGATTCGCAGCAATGCCCCCACATCTTCCAAACGAGCAGGACGAATGTCCTCGAACCGCTCCTTCGTGATCAGCGTTCCCCTTCCCTCGCGTGTAAACAACTCCTGAAGAATGGCACCATCTGCCCGCCTCTCGATGAGGTGCACTCTGGCCACACCCTCCCGACACGCTTGAGCCCCTGCCAAAAGATGGCGGACAACATCGGGATGCAGGTGAGTTCCTGCCTTTGCCATCGATTCGGCTTCATCTGGAGTGAGCTCGGAGACGACCTTTCCAGACTCATCAACAACCCCCCGCCCCTCCACAAGGGCAATCAACTTATCTGCTCGAAGCGCAGCTGCCACGCTGGCAGCAACCTCGTGAGAGCTCAAGTTGAATGCTTCGCCGGTCAGAGAATAGCCCAGCGGAGATAAAAGAACAATCTCCCCCGCATCGAGCCGATGGGTGATGGCTTCACTGTCAATGCGACGCACACCACCTGTGAACTCAAAATCCACACCATTTCGAACCCCCAACGGTTTGGCAAATACAAAATTTCCCGAAGCAACCCTCAACCGGGAATTGGCCATGGGCGAACCTGGCAATCCCATGGAAAACAAGCCTTCAATTCGGCTGCGAATGGCCCCAACCGCTTCGAGCACACAAGCCATTGTGGCGCGATCCGTAATGCGCACCCCATCGTAAAAACGGGAGGGGATCCCTTTCTCTCTCAACCTCCTTTCGATCTGTGGTCGGCTCCCGTGCACGAGCACCAAGCGAATACCCAGCGCATGAAGCAAGCCCAAATCACTCACCAAATGGGGAAAGTCCTTGTCAAGTACGGCCTCACCCCCACACATCACCACGAAAGTGCGCCCTCGATGGGCATGAATGTAAGGAGCTGAAGAACGAAAAAACTCGACAAAAGAATTCGCTACACCTTTTTGCTTGGGACGGTGACGCGAGGGAAAGGCCCGACCTTCCGTCAAGCGCACCCTCTCCCCTTCTTGCCCTTCTTCGATGGGTTGTGTCGATGCCGTTTTCCCCGTGCCAACTCCATCGTGTGCGTTGTCCATGTTTCACCCACCATCAACACCATGAATGCAAAAGCGAGTGATGAGTGAAGCATACACTTCAACTGCACGGTGAAGCATGGTGAGAGACAAACGCTCATTTGGTTGGTGGGCGCTTTCAATCTCACCTGGGCCTAAAACAACCACATCCCATCCACCGAGCTCATAAAATGGGGCCTCGGTTGCAAAAGAGGCAGTTCCAGCAGCCTCTCCAAGAAGCTTCTCCACCGCACGCACCAGTACCGACGTGCCTGAATTTTCAAAAGGGGGAATCGCCGGAGCAATTGAAGCCATCTGAAGTTCTACCCCCATCCCCTTGACCGCTTCTTTGGCTCGCTGTAAGAGCTCTTCGCGCAATGCCGCGATCTCGACTCCAGGCAAGAGGCGAATATCGAAGCCAAGCTCGGAGTAAGGGGCGATCCGATTTGGGTTGTCTCCACCTCGGATGAAACCAAAGTTAATCGTGATGGTCGGTGGGTGAAATTCAGAACGAAGGTATTTGGTGGCAAGCTCCTTTTCAAACTGGGTGATCGCATTCATCACCCTGCGCATCGCTTCGATGGCGTTTGCTCCCTGTGATGGGTTACTCGAGTGGCCGGAGCGCCCCCAAATTTCAATCCGTTCGACCGCGACGCCCTTGTGCATGCGCACTGCTCGCATCGATGTGGGTTCCCCAATCACTGCAAAGCGTGCTTTTGGCATGCCCCTTTTGAGCAGTGTGCGCACCCCGCTCATGCCGCTTTCTTCGTCAGCAGTCGCAATAACCCACAAAGGATGCTTCCAGTTGAACTCCATGGTGCGCTCGATCGCTTCAAAGAAGGCAACAAAAGCCCCCTTCATATCGCTCACGCCAAGCCCATACAGCCAATCCCCATCCTCAGCGAGCTCAAAAGGATTGCTCGCCCAACGCCCCTCCTCGTAAGGGACAGTGTCTGTGTGCCCAGCCAATACGAGGCCCCCTTCTCCACTTCCGCGGCATGCTACAAGATTAAGCTTGCCTCGCTTCGAGTCGGCTGTTTGGAGTTCGACGCGAAACCCCAACCCCTCAAGCCAATTCGCGAGCAATTCCACGATGGGGCGGTTGCTTTGGTCATATTCCTCGAGCACTGAGCTCACCGATGGAATCGAGACCAGTTGCCTTAGGCGCTCCCGCATGGCGATGCCACTTGAAAGCAGTGAAAACAATATTTGAATGCCTGGTAAAAAAAGGGCTTGCGCAGGAGGGCTTCAGTTCGGCCCTCCTCTCATCAGCTCCGCTTCGGCTTCCAACGCAGCCTTGACTGCTGAATTTGCTCTCACTCGCTCTTCATAGGCAGCAAGCTTTGGCCAAGTGCTGAGCTGCATGCGGATCCACGGTAACCAAGTGAGCACAGTAAAGAGGTAGGCATCAGGAGCAGTGAGGTTTTCGCCAAACAAGTAGGAGCCTCCTCCAAGTCGCTGGTCGAGGTATGCAAGCCGACGCTCAATTCTTTCCCGAGCCCATTGTTTGCCCTCCTCAGGCATGGGGTTGGCGAAAAAAGGGCCAAACGACTTGTGCAATTCGGTGGCAATGAAGCTCAGCATTTCCATGGCCCGATAACGTTCAAAAGTGCCTAAGGGTGGCATAAAGGCCAGTTCAGGCCTCTGATCAGCCAAGTATTGAAGAATTACCGAAACTTCACCCAAGCGCTCGCCATTGGGTAGCTCCAACATGGGCACATAACCAAGAGGTTGAATGGCGAGATAGTCTTCACCCGCCCGCGTGCGTTTGCTCCGCAAGTCAACAACCTCAAGTAGAAAATCGAGATTGAGTGCACGCAGTGCAATGTGAGGTGCAAGAGAACACGCTCCAGGTGTCATGTACAACTTATAGGTCATGTTGCCCTAGATACCGCCGAGATTGGCAGGCGCAAGCGGCCTATCGAGCTCTTTTGTAGGCAAAAGCATCTTTTCACCAAGGACATCACCAAGACAGGTTGTTGGGCGATTCCCTAACTACCAATCTTCTTTTGGTGGTGGTTGTTCAGGAGCAACGGTGAGAAACAAGCGCTGGCTCCAACGAACACCATTTGAATGCCCCTCAAGGATAAATGGATAGGACTCAGTAGGTGCGGCCAGATCAGATACTTCAACCACCAACAGGATGCGGTTCGGATCTCTCGTCACTGCGACGATACCAACCACATGTGGAGGGAGGCCAATGGCTTGAATCTCGATGGGGTCGTCAAAAGAAGGGCGTCTTTCGACTTCCACTTCGATGCTCGCTCGGGAGCCAGCAACAACCTCGATGTGGTTTCCATGAGGTCGAAGCCGAAATGGCTCCTCTATAGGGTAAAGCGTGGAATGCATGGCAAGAGTTTGCGCTTCCCCAAGTTGCCTGCCAAGCATGAAGTGGTGATTCTTGT
>JANWYL010000121.1 GCA_025056955.1 Sandaracinaceae bacterium
GAGCCCAGATGCGGCAAAATTCGCCTTGGCATTGGGTGCTTGCATGGGTTTGATTGGTGTGGGGATGCTCTTGGTGTTGGGTGGGGCTTGGGTGTATGCCTTAAACCGCAAACACCGTGCGCTCAAGCGCTCGGGACAACCTCTTCCTCGGCTTGAGGCCGCGCCAAAGCTTGCGGCGTTTGCGGGGGTTGCATCTCTTGTAGATGGGATTGGAATGTGGGCACTTGGAAGAATGTGAAGGGATTCATAGGAAGAGGCGGTGAAAGAAAAAAGGATTGTGCTCTATTGGTTGGTTTCTTTGATTTTTTGTTTAGGTGCAGGGAGGCCTTCAAGGCTGTGTCATGAGGGGTATGCATGCAAGGATCCCAACTGGCGCTTTGTGCTTTCAGATCGGGAAGTCAAGGCAGTTTTGCTTGCTGGATCGATAGGTGCTTTTCAGGATCACCCGTATCCCGTGCTCATCCAGGCATGGTGTGGGGGCGTAGAGATCCGGAACCTTTCGCGGGTCGGATATGGGGCTTCTCAGCTAAGGGAATTGTGGGTGAATGAGGTCATGCGCAACCGGCGCATACCTTCACCAAAGGATGGTATTGAGATGTGGTTGTGGTGGGCTGGTGGGCTGAACAGCGCAGGATCACCCCACCGCACCAATCGTGAGGTATGGAAGCTTTTTGTGCAGGCCCATGAAGCTGGCTATCGTGTAATTGGCATGACCTTGACCCCCTGGGGGTCTCTTTCTGATCGGCGGTGGGGAGGGGCCAGGGGGCTTTTCACCTTCCGAAATACCCAGCTTGTTGTTGAGCATGTGCTTGGTCGTTTGGCGCCGAAGGAGGCTTTGGGTCCTTTTCTCAAGGAGCGCCCTGAGGGTGATGTTCCATGGAAGCCAGAAGAGCTGGCCGAGGTGAGGGTCGATCTCTTCGATTCTCCCCTTCGTGATGCTTCTGCGCCCCTACGCGATCTTGACGAGATGCGGCGTTTGCTGATGAATGACTCCCGCTATCGTCGGGAGGTCAAATCCCTTTCGCTTTCAGCAAGCGATGCTCAGCTTGAAAAAGATGCCATGCTTTTGGCAGAGCTTCCCCGTTGGTTTTTGCGCAAAGATCTCCACGCTTTTGATGCGATTCATCCCAACCGAGAGGGGCATCGCCTGATCGCCATGGCCTTATGCCCAAAGCTCCCAGCAAGCTGGAAATGCCAATGCCCTTCGAAGAGGACTCAATGAGTGGAAGGTGAGGCATGTGCTCTCAGAAAAGGCTTCTCATCTGGTTATTTCCCATCGCTTCATGTGGTGGAATGCCCAAGGAAAGTGCTTCGAGCGCTTCAGTTGAAAGAAGCGTGGCTAGCGAAACAGAAGGGTTTGAGGATTTTGGTGCAACTGAGGGCACTTCGGAGGAAAAAGCGAGTGCGCGTGCCCTTCTTGGCGTTCGTCCTCCTCCCAAGCCTTTCGATCAGATGAGCGAAGAGGAGCAGCTAAATTGGATGATAGGGTATGTGATGCCAATTGCGGCTGAGGATTTCAAGGCCTATGATCCTGAGCGCTATGCTTCGGTGAGCTGCGAACTTTGCCATGGGCCGGAGCCAGAGAAGGAGCACTACCGCATGCCAAATCCAGCCCTCCCGCAGCTGCCAAAGCCAGGGAGTCCCGATTGGGAGCGAATGGAAAAGGGCCGCGCCTTCGCATTCATGCGCGATGTGGTCACGCCAACCATTGCCACACTCGTTGGCAAAGAGCGGTGGAGCCCTGAAGTTCCAAATGGATTTGGGTGCTTTGATTGTCACCTTGAGCGCGAATCGAAATGAAAGGGAGGAGTAGGTGTTTGATCAACACCTTGTGCTCCAAGGTGATGATTGGGTGAGTTCAGCCCTGAATTGGGCTTCGTTTTGGCTTGGACCCTTTTCGGTTGGCTACCTTTGTGCACTCAGATCTTCTGGTGTGTTGGAAGAGATCTCAAAGGAACCACCGATTGTTGCGTTTCAGGAAATCAAAAGCCTCCGTCGTTTGCTTATCGAAGTTGAAGAGGGTAGGGCTTTTGTTTTTCAGCTTGGTGATTGTGCTGAGCGCATGGATGAGTGTCGTTTTACAGAGGTGTCGCACAAGGTGCACACCTTTAAGCTGCTTGGAAATTTCCTTGGGGAACAACTTGGGTGTCATGTTGTGATGATTGGCCGTTTGGCTGGCCAATTTGCAAAGCCGCGTTCTTCGTTTGCGGAGAAAAGATGGGAGGGTGGGGTGGAGGTGATTCTGCCTAGCTACTTCGGTGATCTGGTGAATGGGGAGGGATTTACACCGAGCTCTCGCAACCCTGACCCCCTTCGATTGAAGCGTGCGTACGAAGCGGCGCGCACCACTCTTGGATGGTTGCGATGCTTTCAGTCGATCGAGGCGCCGAATTGTCTGGGAGGTGAACTGGGATTGCCAGTTGATTGGGCGAAGGTGCCGCGCATGGATTTCTTGGTGAATCCAATGGTTTTTACGAGCCATGAGGCCCTTCACCTTGGTTATGAACGGTCGCTTTTTCGTTTTGAAAGGGGGAAGGCTTTTCTTTCAAGCACTCACCTGCCTTGGATTGGGGAACGCACGCGTTCGGTTGATGGAGCCCATGTGCGCTTTGTGGCAAATGTCGAAAATCCGATCGGTGTGAAAATTGGCCCTTATGCCACTCCAGATGAGGTGTTGGCGCTCTCCGAGGTGCTCAACCCAGAGAATGTGCCAGGGAAGCTCATCCTGATCAGCCGGATGGGAAGGGGGATGGTCCGTCTCGCTCTTCCGCCCATCCTTCGCCTTCTTCGCCGTCACCGGAGGTCATGCATTTGGCTTTGTGATCCGATGCATGGGAACACCACCACAGGAGGTGGTGGACGCAAAACGCGGCGTTTTGAGCACATCGTGCAGGAGCTTCTCGAGACCTTGGACATCCATCGAGAAGAGGGGACGAGGCTTAGCGGCTTGCATCTCGAAGTGGCTTCAAAACCAGTGGCCGAATGCATTGGAGGTCGGGTTGGAATTGGGCCGGGAGACCTTGAGAGGGGGTATGAAAGTGCTTGTGATCCCCGCCTTCATCCCCTTCAGGCCTTTGAACTCATTGAAATTTTTGCCTCTGCGTGGAAGGCAAAGAGGTGGTGTTGAGCTCTGATTTGGTTGTGCTAGCGAGAGGGCCCTTGGAGAGAAATGCCTATGCCTCGGATTTATCGAAGCTTGCCTCCTTCTGGCAGCCGCGTTGGACTGGCCTTTTCTGGCGGACTTGACACCCGCGTGGCGGTGGCGTGGATGTCCCGAAAGGGCCTCGAGGTTTACGCCTACACTGCTGATCTTGGTCAACCTGACGAGCGCGATCCTAAAGAAATTCCGCAAATTGCCTTGGCACACGGGGCCAAAGTGGCCCGCCTGATCGATTGCAAAGAGGCGCTTGCGCGGGAGGGGATCATTGCCATCCAGTGCGGGGCTTTTCATGTCCGCACTGCTGGAAAAACCTATTTCAACACCACTCCCCTTGGTCGTGCGGTGACGGCCACAGCGATTGTGCGCGCCATGAGGGAAGATGGGGTCCACATTTTTGGCGATGGCTCAACCCACAAAGGCAATGACATTCAACGCTTCTACCGCTACGGCATCCTTGCGGACCCGGAGCTCCGCATCTACAAGCCATGGCTTGATCCGGCTTTTGTCAATGAACTTGGGGGGCGAAAAGAGATGAGCCAATACCTCGAGTCGATTGGCCTTCCATACAAGAAAGAAAGCGAAAAGGCCTACTCGACGGATGCAAATTTGCTTGGTGCAACCCACGAAGGCAAGGATCTCGAGCGGCTCGATGTGGCCATGGACATTGTTGAGCCGATTATGGGAGTCCCATACTGGCGCAGCGATGTGTCCATTCCAAGCGAAAGGGTGGAAATCGAGTTTGAAAGGGGCGTGCCTGTTCGAGTCAATGGCAAGGAATTTGAGAAAGTCCATTTGCTTATTCAGGAATGCAATGCGATTGGTGGCCGCCACGGCCTAGGGATGAGCGATCAGATCGAAAACCGGGTCGTCGATGCCAAAAGCCGCGGGATTTACGAAGCCCCAGGCATGGCCCTCCTCCACATTGCCTATGAGCGTTTGCTGACGGGAATTCACAACGAGGCCACGCTTGAGCTCTATGCGGGCTTAGGGCGAAAGCTTGGCCGGCTGCTCTATGAAGGAAAGTGGTTTGATCCTGAAGCAATGCTCATCAAAGACGCCCTTCTCCGATGGGTCGCAAGACCGGTCAATGGCCGGGTCCAAATCGAGCTTCGCCGCGGCGATGACTACACCATCGTTGGGACCGAGGGACCTCAGCTGGCTTATGCTCCGCACAAGCTTTCAATGGAGCGGGTCGAGGAAGCGGCCTTTGGACCCGAAGATCGAATCGGTGCGCTCGAAGTGCAAAGCCTCTCGGTTCTCGACAATCGCAGCTTGCTGATTGAACTTATGGCATCGCCTCATGCACCGCTTCCAGGCGCTTCCCAGGCTTTTATGTGGCTTGAAGAGGGGAGCAAAAAAGATTATTGAAAAGCCCTCCTTCCATCTCAGGCACGGCCTCAACCGAGGGGGCTTGTTTTGGCGAGGGCATAAAGGTTTTCGATTTTCTCAAAGGCCAAGTCAACGGGGTAAAGCTCGGCTTTTTGACGGGCCCGCTTCCCCATCTCAGTCCTTTTTTGAGGATCAGAGGCGATTTGATCCATCGCACGAGCGAGGGCCTTGATGTCGCCTTCCGGCACAATGAAGCCATTGATTCCTTCTTCTACCCTATCGATGACAGTGCCACAAACATCAGTTCCAATCACGGGCTTCCCCCACGCCATGGCCTGAAGTACAACAGTTGGGAAAGGATCAAAGGAGGCCGGATGCACAAGCGCATCGCTGGCCAAAAAGGCGATTTCCATTTCCCGGGGCTGGAGCCAGCCCATAAATACCACCCGCTCGCTGACTCCAAGGATTCGGGCCAGATTCTTGAGGTGCTGCTCTTCGGGGCCTGCTCCAGCAAGCCACAAAACGCTGTTTTGAGATTTCATAAGGGCCAGTGCGCGAATTGCATCCCCATATCGTTTTTTTGATGCCAATTGACCAGCTCCCAGAAAAACTGTTTGATCTTTTGCCCATTTTTCTTTTAGGATCTTTGCTTCATTTTTCATTTGTTCGGTGACTTGAAGAAAAGGTTCAAGGTCGACAAAAAAGGGAAATTCAACCGTTTTTTCTTTTTTTGCTCCAAGTCGAATGAGCATTTCGACTCCAGGCTTACCTGTTCCCCAGACTTGGTCGAAATGATTCAACACCCAACTGATTACTAATTTTCTAAGCTCCCGTTTTAAAAGCGGTCTTTTGGCTGGGTTGGGCGTATCTGTCCAAAAGGCTTTTGGACTTTTAAGAAAAGGAATGAGCGCCACATATAGCGGATCATTCCAAGCGGCCATAACTGTGACATCGGCCCAAGGAATGAGGGAAAGGACTTGTGGCCAGTGTTTACGAATGTAAAGCTCCCGATAGGGTGGCTTTTCCAGTTTCCACGGATGTGTTTGGATGGAGATTTTTTGAAAAATGGCCACAAAGTCATACTTTTGACTTAGCCGTGAAAAGAGAAAGTCGTTGTAAGGTGAGCGAGCAACTCCAAACCACAAAACTCGAATTTTTCTTTTCATATGTATCCTTTCCCAAAAAAGCCAATCCTTCTCAATTTATTCGATTTGCGGCTTTTTGCAGAGCCGGTGTCAACAATGGGTCGAAATCGGGCTTGCCTAGGTGCTTGGCACGTGCATTTTTTTTGACCTCCCATGCAGAATTCCGTAGAGCTCTAGAGAGCTTGCTTTCTTTGTGAGTTCTTGTGGGTCGAGGTGGCTTAAATGCACGGCCATTGAACGCGAAGTGAGGACGACATGAGGCAGAGGTACCAAAGTGAAGCGAATTGGATCTTACCAGGTTCGAAGCGAATTGGTGTGCTCATGGGAGGGCTTGGGCCAGAGCGAGAGGTTTCGCTGGCTTCGGGGCAAGCTGTGCTCAAGGCCCTCAAGAATCGAGGTCATGAGGTTGTGGGGATCGATGTTGGATCGGATCTTCCGGAAGTGCTCGAGCGAGAGGGGATAGAGGTGGCTTTTCTTGTCCTCCATGGGCCCTATGGGGAGGATGGGTGCATCCAGGGGCTCCTTGAGCTCAAAGGAATCCCCTACACCGGTTCAGGGGTTTTGGCGAGTGCGCTGGCGATGGACAAGCTTAAGGCCAAAGAGCTCTTTAGGCTCTACAACATTCCCACTCCTCCCTACTACGTCCTCGAGGAAGGTGAGCTTGAGAGGCTTGAAGAAGTGCATGGCAGTTTTGGCTTTCCCGTATTTGTGAAGCCAAGGAGGGGCGGGTCGAGCATAGGAGCCGGTAAGGCCAGCGATTGGAAGGAACTTCGAGAGCGCTGCGAAGAAGCGTTGATGCACGATTGCGCAGTACTTGTGGAGCGCTTCATTCGCGGCCGTGAGATCACCGTCGCAGTGCTTGACGGAAGGGCACTTGGTGCGCTTGAAATTGTGCCCCGTGCTGCTTTCTACGATCGGACTTGTAAGTACGAAGCCGGGCGGAGCGAATACCACATGCCGGCACGTCTTACGCCAGCACGCTACAAAGGGGTTCTCCTTTTGGCCGAGCGTGCGCACAAGGCTTTGGGATGCATTGGGTTTACGCGCGTTGATTTGATTGTGACCGAAGGCGAAAACGAATATGTGCTCGAGGTGAATACGATTCCTGGCATGACGCCTACTTCGCTTCTTCCAAAGATTGCTGAGAGCGCCGGCTATTCCTTCGAAGCGCTTTGTGAGGAGATACTCGCACGCGCTTCGCTTGGAAATCGCCTAGAGCCAAGAAAAAGGCATTTTGATGTGGCTTCTGGTCATTCTTTTGAGTTGTTTGCAGCCGAGTGAGCATCCGCTGGCAAGGCCTGCTCTGGAGGGCCGTCGAGGGCAGCAAGTGGCAAAAGAGAGCCACTTGCGGAAGGGGCGAAATCAAAGGAGCTTTCGCCAAATATAAGGGCATTGGCTTTGCTGCGGGGGTCTTTTTCATGGGTGAGTGACCAGTCAGCGTGGCGAGCAAAAAGGACCATCGCAAAAGACCGGCCCAAGGTCATGGCCAGTCGGCGGGCAGAGGCCTCGAGAAGAGAGGCATTCCCTTGAGCGTGGGCCCACGCCAAGGCATTTTCCATGGCCCGAAGCGCTGATTTGGCAAGCGCAGCAAGTTCAGCGTCCTGGATGTGGCGGGCAATGGAGTCGGCGTACCTCCAAAGGAGCAAGTGGTCTTCGCTTGAGCGGAGGGCGCGGATGAGGTCGAGGGAGAGAACATTGGTTGTGCCCTCCCATAGTGGGAGCACTTGGACATCGCGCAGTAAGCCAGGGATTCCTGTATCTTCGATATAGCCAGCACCTCCAAAGCACTCGAGCACTTCCGTGATCGCAGAAAGGGCGGACTTGGCTGTAAGAAGCTTGACGATGGGCGTGAGCATGCGGAAAAGGGGCTCATCATTGACTTGGGCAGAGCCATTTTCGAGGCGTCCTAGGATTGCAACGCTTTCAAAAGCAAGATGCAGCATGGCTTCGGTTTGCGCAGAAATTTCCGCAAGGGTTTGGAGATGGAGAGGCTTTTGGGAAAGAGGGGATGAAAAAGCCACGCGCTTTCTCGCATAATCCCTCGCTAGAACAATCCCCCTTCGCATAAAGGCCACGCTCATCACAGCGTTCCAAGTTCTGGTGATGTTGAGCATGGGGGCAATTACCCGCACGCCATCGCTTGTGCCTCGGACGGGAATGGCAGGCACTCCCTTAAGGCTCAGTTCAGCCGTGGGCAACTTGCGGGTGCCAAGCTTATCCTTGAGGCGGTCGATCTCAATAGCCCGGAGCTTGCCATTCGCATCGCGGGTTTCGATGTAAAAGAGGGCAAGGCCCTTGCTGCCTTGGGGATTGCCTTGTGGACGGGCCAAGACAAGGGCAATGTCCGAAGTGATGGCGGAGCAAAACCATTTTTTCCCGTAAAGCTTATAGCTTCCATCGCTTTGGGGAATGGCGACGGTTTCGAGCTGGCTCACGTCAGAGCCGCCAATCCTCTCGGTCATCCATTGGCCGCTGGTCCAAAAACGCCTGGGATCGCGGCTTGTAAGCCGGGGAAGGGCGCGCTCGATGAGCGCTTGGTTTTGAGAGGCGATGAGGGTGCGGGCAGCCCCATCTGTCATGGCGAGCGGGCAGGTGTAGACATCGCTCGATGGACCGAAAAGGTAATTGAGGGCGAACTGGTGGAGGCGGGCCCATTCGCCAAAGCGCGCTTCGTAAGCAGCAGCCACAAGCCCATAGCGGGGGGCAATCTCAGCACAGCGCTTCCAAAGGGGGGTGACTTCGATCCGGTCAATCCGTTCCCCCCACGCCGACCATTGAGTGAGCGTGGGTTCGCGCAGGCGGTCTTCGAGTTGCATTGCATAGAGCT
>JANWYL010000122.1 GCA_025056955.1 Sandaracinaceae bacterium
GCTGGTACCGACGCAGGAACTGACGCAGGAACTGATGCAGGCCAAGACGCCGGCATCGATGCAGGAAACGACGCAGGACGCGATGCAGGGCCTCCTCCTGTTTGTGGCAATGGAAGGGTAGAAGCCGGGGAAGATTGTGATGATGGAAATTCGAACAATGGAGATGGGTGTTCATCAAGCTGCATGGTTGAACCAGGCTATCTCTGTGCAGGCTCTCCAAGCACTTGTTTCCGAGCAGAAGCAGAACCAAACAACACCCCTGCGCAAGCAAACCCAATCCAGTCTGGCGAGACGTGGGCAGGTAGGCTCGAAGGCAGTGATGTCGATTTTTGGTCCTTCACCGTCCCAAGCGACGGCCGGAGATACGATGTGCGCATTCAAACCTTCGATGGCACAGGCAGAACCTGCGAGCGCCCCCTCGATACTGTCGTGACCCTTTTTGGCACAGATGGGAGCACCGTGCTTGCTGAAAATGACGATGGAGGAGTGGGACTGTGCTCCCTCATTCAACCAAGCACTCACCCTGGTGCACGCGCCCTTGGGCCAGGTACTTACTACATCAGAGTGCGTTCATATGGCGCCACAACTGGCGGTCAGTACACCATCACCATTACGCTTACTCAATGTGGAAATGGCATGGTTGAATCAGGTGAAGGGTGTGATGACGGCAACAATGCAAACGGAGATGGTTGCTCCGAACGCTGCACAGTTGAGCCAGGATTTGTCTGCTCTGGCAGCCCAAGCACTTGCAGACGCGTCTTCGAAAGCATTGCTGCAAGCTGCGTTGACATGAGTGGTGCCACAACACTCGTCATGATGGGAGATGATGTGGTTTCCAGTCGAACTGCTCTTCCCTTCACTTTCACCTTCTTTGGAATGCCGATGACCCACTTCATCGCCTCATCAAATGGCTTTATCGTGCTCTTCCCATCGGACGCCGGAAGCACGTCTTCATTTCCTACAAACGCGACCAGTGTCCCCTCCACATCTCTTCCAAACAATTACATCGCACCCTTCTGGGATGATTTGGTGCTCCAGGCGCCCGGCTTGCGTCACCTCGTCATGGGTGGAGCGGGTTCTCGACGCTGGGTGATTGAGTGGAATGCAACAATCTTTAACGTTTCTGGAACCAGTATTCGCTTCCAACTCCACCTCACCGAGAGCGGAGGCATTGAGTTCCACTACTGTGAAGCGATGGGCAATATGGATCGCTACACGGGGTCAGAGGCAACGATTGCGATTGAAAACAGTGAGGGCACTATGGGTTACAGCGCTGGCATTAACACGAGAGGAGTGGCCCAACCGATGCAAGGTTACCGCGTAAACCTTTGATCTTCGGCCAAGTGCAAGTACACTCGCTTATCCGATGGAAAGCTTCGCCTCCCCCTCTCCAGGAATTCGCAAAGATGGCCGAGACGCCACTGCAATCAGGCCTCTTCAACTCGAGCTCCGCGTCCAGCGCAACCCAGAAGGTTCTGCGTTGATCGCAATGGGTGGAACGCGGGTTTTGGTTGCTGCTTCGGTCGAAGATGGCGTTCCTTCTTGGCTTCGTGGGCAGGGGCGAGGGTGGCTCAGCGCCGAATATGCGATGCATCCCCGTGCCAACCCAACGCGCCAAGAGCGCGAATGGCGCAAAGGCAAGGTGGATGGCCGCACGATGGAAATCCAGCGCTTGATTGGGCGGGCCTTGCGTGCTGCTTTGCGTCTTGAGGCGTTGGGTGAGCGCCAAATCATTGTTGATTGCGACGTGCTCGATGCAGACGGAGGAACTCGGACAGCAGCGATTAACGGCGGTTTTGTGGCCCTCGCCATGGCGCTTGAGCACTTGCGGTGCCAAGGGCTCGTATCCGGCGCCCTTCGAACCCAGGTTGCAGCCATCAGTGCGGGGTGGGTTGATGGTACACCAATGGTTGACCTGTGCTACGAAGAAGACAGCCGGGCCCAAGTCGATCTCAACGTTGTCGCAACTGCTTCCGGAGAAATCGTTGAAATCCAAGGAACAGCAGAGGGCGCTCCCCTTGCCCGTTCTGATTTTGACAAGCTCGTCAATCTTGCCCTCGAAGCGATGCCTGCTCTTTTCAAAGCGCAAAGGGATGCCCTTCTTTCTCTGTCGATCGACCTCGACCGATTGAGTGGTAAGGAAGCACCATGAGCCAAAGGCTTCGCTGGGTCCTTGCTTCAACCAATGCGGGTAAGCTTAAGGAGTTCGAGGCCCTGCTCAAAGATCTTCCAGTGGAAGTGATCTCCCCCTCTTGCTCCCTTCCTCCGATCGAAGAGACAGGCACAAGCTACCTCGAAAACGCCTTGATCAAAGCGCGTGCCTGGGCCCAAGCCACAGGTCTTTGCACCCTTGCTGACGACAGTGGCCTTGAAGTTGAAGCCATTGGAGGAGCGCCTGGCGTGCACTCTGCCCGCTTTGGTGGAGGAGGAGATGCTGCAGCACGCAACGCCAAGCTCCTTCGCTTGCTCCAAGATGTGCCTCTAGAGAAACGAAACGCCAAGTTTCGCTGCGTTCTTGTCCTTCTTCACCCTGCCCAACCAGAGCGTTTTCTTTGGGTAGAAGGAGAGTGCACAGGGCGCATCACCCTCTCGCCGCGAGGTGAGCATGGCTTTGGTTATGATCCGATCTTTGAGGTATCACCCCACCTGCTTTCCCTCCTACCCAACCGATCTCCTCACCAACACCTGACCTTATCCGAACTACACCCAGAAGAAAAAAACAAAATCAGCCACCGTGCGCAGGCAGTGGCTCAACTGAAGAAACGATGGGATGAGGTGAAGGCGCTTTGTCAGGAGCAGGAAGGGTGATCACAAATACCGTCCCTCCTCCTTCTCGGGCTTCATAACGGAGCTGCCCCTGATGGGAAAGGACTATTTGATGGGTGAGAGCAAGCCCTAATCCAGTTCCTCCCCGCTTGGTTGAGAAAAAGCCGTCAAAAAGACGCTCACGGGCATCTTCAGGAATGCCAGGCCCCCGGTCTGCCACTCGAATCTCGATGCCCCCCACCCCCCGCTTCAACTCGATGTCAATGCGCCCCCCTTCGGGCATTGCTTCGCGGGCGTTTCTTAGCAAGTTGAGGAGGGCCTGCTTGAGTTGAGCTGCATCAACTTGCACAAGAGGAAGCCCCTCTTCTATCTCAACAACCACTGCAACTCCCGCTTCCTCCATCTCCTTCCGCACGAAGCTTACCACTTCTCGCACAAGCTTCCCCACATCCTCTGGCTCAAGGCGAGGGGCAGGCAAGCGGGCAAGCTGGAGGTACTGCTCAGTCAGTGCCGAAAGCCTTGCAATCTCTCTCTGGATCGCACGAAGCATCTCGAGAATATGGGCTGGCATGGAATTGCCTTGGGCAAGGAGCTCTTCCTCAAGCAGCTCAGCATTGAGCTGCATGGCGTTGAGGGGATTTCGGATTTCGTGGGTGATGTGTGCGGCCATTTTGCCCATCGTGGCCAACCGCTCAAAACGCAAAAGCCGCTCTGTCGTTGCGCGTAGCTCGGCATCGCGCACACGCAGTGCACCCACCATCTGCTCCAATTCATACGCCAATCTCCCAATCTCATCGCTGCGCTCTTGGGGCACAACCAGGGGCCGAGGAGACAAATCGCCTTGGGCCACCTCGAGCACCCGTGCTTCAAGGCGGGGCAAGGGGGATAGCAAGCGTTCTGCCCAAAGCATCACCATAAAGCCCAAAAGCAACCCAAAGGAGGCCAAAAGGCCAGTTCTCCAAGCAGCTCTTCTTTGGGCTTCTCCAGCCTCGCGACTGATCGCAGACAAGCGTTGCTGAACACCCTCGAAGGCACGGCGCAGATCACGGTGAAGCAGCTGATCCTGCCGGCGAAGACGCTCTAAAGCTTCTTGGGCTTCCGTGCTTCCCCGACCGAGCGCCTCCAAATATCCCTCAAGCTCCTGACTTGAACCATACCTCTCCTGCACCTCCAAAAGCAAAGCCCCGATTTCAGCCAAAACAATTTTGTCCTCTTTTGAAAGCTCCATCGTTTGAATCTTGTCAAGATGTCTGAGAGCAGCCTCAATCGCCGAAGGCAATACCACCCGAACTGCCCGCTCCACCCACTCTCGTGTCAACGCCGAGTCGGGTTGGCTCATGAGCCGCGCAAGCATGGAAGCATAGGCAGATTGATCGCTTCGAGCCCGAGCGAGGGTGAGGGCAAGGGGGAGGTAGCCCTCATGAATGAGCTGGAGTTGCTGAGCGCTTCGACGATGGCTCAGCACGCTCACCCCAGAACCAATGAGAAAAATGAGCACAAGGGAAAAAATTGCAGCAAAAATCCGCTTTGGAATCGAAAGCCGCAAACGAGGCTGGGTCTGGAGGAGAACTGAGCGCATCTCATCCTCACAAAGCAAGCACCTTGGCCACCGCTTCCATGAGGCGAATGCGGGCTTGAACCACAGGGCTTGTTCCATCTAAAAGGGCTTTGCTTTCCTCGATCACCCGCTCAAGGGGCCATCGCGTCACCGAGCGATCACCAGTTGGAAGACCGCCAGGGATTGGTGCTTGCCAAGCCACCATCTCGCTCTTTGCTCCGTCCAAAAGCGCCTGCAGCGCAGCAAAACCCAATCGACTGGCAATCATTCGATCAAAAAAGGATGGAGCCCCCCCTCGCACCAAATGGCCAAGCACACATGAACGAATTTCAATATCTGGAAGGTGCTGCTCCACTTGTCTCTGCACCCTGCTCACCAACTCCGATGTTGGAATCGATACACCCTCTGCCTTGAGAATCAACACCCTTTCCTTGTCACGCTCATCACCAAAGGCCTGCTGAATCACATTGACAACCCACCCAACGATCTCCTCCTCACTTTTCCCAGCCTCCCGAAAAAGCGCCGCATCAGCACAAGCAGCAACTGCCCCCGCCATGCACAGGTAACCAGACTGCCGACCCATCACTTCTACGATGAAAGCCCGACGGTGCGCTCGTGCGGTATCGCTGATCCGATCGCAAGCCTCAACGATGGTGTTGAGAGCCGTATCAACACCAATCGCCATCCCTGTGCAACCAATGTCATTATCGATGGAGGCAGGCACGCCAACAACCGCCAATCCAGTCTCGGTGTGCAAACGATACGCACCTTCAAGCGATCCGTTTCCACCGATCACGATCAACCCATCAATCCCGAGCTCTCTCGCCCGTTCCCCTGCTTTGCTGCGATAAAGAGCTTCAAAAAAGCGCTGACTTCTCCCTGAGCCAATGAAACTTCCACCAAGGGTGCCAAAACGATCCACCTCACGCATTGGGAGCAAGCCGCGGGGCGCAGAGGGGCTCGGACGGGTGAGGGGAAACGCTTTGCCATCGATCAGTCCATCCCACCCTCGCTCAAAGGCAATCACCTCAATGCCCTTCTCGGCAGCCACAAATCCAATCGCTCTCAGGGCCGTATTCATCCCAGGCGCATCACCACCTGATGTGAGCACTCCAATCCGCACCCCAAAAAAATAACGACAGTCAACCTCCAACTCAACCCTCTACCCATTGGACTCCCAAAGGGACCTTGCAAACTGGAAACTCCTTATAACGCCACGAGTAGAACCCGATTTCAGCATGGAAATTTGGCTTTTTTTCCATGCATGCTTTGCTTAAGATTCGAGCATGCAATTTCATCACATCTTCAGAGGAAGAACATCCTTTTTTGCAGCCTTTTGTACAGGCATCCTATCAGCGTGTGGGCCATCAAGTACACCCAAGGATGCTGCGCAGCAACTGGACGACACGCCCTTAACTGAAGATGCACCACTGGACACCACCCCCATCACAGATGCAATGCGAGACGGAGTTGCAGGCGACATCGATCATGCCATCGACTCACCAAGCGACTCTGATTGCGAGCGTTGTGGAGGAAAGGAATGCGTGGATCTCGCAAATAACCCATATCATTGCGGCTCTTGCAACAACGCGTGCACGCCATCTGCCAACCAACGTGCCTTTTGTGAACAAGGCAGTTGTCGATTCAGGTGTGAGGAGGGGTTCGTGGATTGTAACGGTAACCCAGGAGACGGTTGTGAAGCAGAGCTGGCGAGAGACGATGCCAATTGCGGAATGTGCGGGAGCAGTTGTAGAGATGGTGAACACTGCGTTGACGGGCAGTGCGAAAGGTGGGTGGTTGCTGGCATCTCCACTTCTGGCGATCACACCTGCGCCTGGACCGAAAGCGGCCGCGTCGCCTGCTGGGGCGCAAATGGCTCGGGACAGCTTGGAATCGGCCCGCATGGAAACCGCACCACTCCCACCCCTGTCCTGGGCCTCAACGAAGTGATTCAAGTATCTGCAGGACTCCTTCACACTTGCGCATTGCGGCGAAACGGTAGGGTTTACTGCTGGGGATCAAACGAGCTTGGACAACTTGGTGTTTCTCCAATCTCAGGCCGCACCATCTCAACCCCCGTACAAGTCCCTGACATCGAGGATGCAATCGCCGTGCGAGTGGGTAGATACCACAGCTGTGCCCTCCTCCAAAGTCGACGCGTGCGTTGCTGGGGGGGAGACATCTACCATTCGCTCGGTGAGGCTGAAGGAGCTGCCAGCGAAGTGATCTCCTTCGATGTTGGCAGCTATCACGGTTGTGCACTCACTCAGGCCCGTCAGGTGATGTGTTGGGGATCCAACTGGAATGGGCAGTTGGGTGATGGAATGACTGGCGCCCGACGGGCCTCTGCTCCTGTGCTTGGTCTATCGAATATGATCTCTGTTGGACTTGGAGATGAGCACAGCTGCGCAATTCACTCAGATGGTACGGGCAGCTGCTGGGGATCAAATACAGGTTTACAACTTGGTGATGGCACGAATCTGCTGCGTCGCCTTTCACCTGTGATGGTGCGAGGCCTGCGAAATGCGGTTGAAATCGATGGCGGCGGACGTCACACCTGTGCTCTCCTCCAAAATCGGACCATGCGCTGCTGGGGAGATGACAGCTATGGCCAATTGGGTGATGGCGAATCACCACCCTCATCTGGAGACGAACCGCCGATGGTGATGTTGGACAACATCATCTCGTTCTCGGTTGGAGGCCAACACACTTGCGCACTGCGTGCAGACAGATCGGTCTGGTGCTGGGGCCAAAACACCTGGGGACAACTCGGAGATGGAAGCACCGAGAACCGCAATCACCCTGTGCGTGTGAGCTGGTTTTGAAGGTTTTGAGGGCGGCACTTTTGCCCTTTAGAGATGCCCCCCAAGAAAACAATCGCCATTCAATCGCTCCCTCCCAACCACCTCACCAATCGCTTCGTGCCCACATGGGCAAAACTCAAGGCAAATCGAATGTAGGTGTCGGAAACCATGGAAAATGCCTTCCAAGGCCTCGCTCGCCACATCACAACTCGATTAAGCTGAGCTCAGACAGGGCGGCGATCAACCACTGCACGCATGGCATCGCTTTGGAGAGGGCAGAGCTGGAATATAATTTGAGAGTGCGGGTTGAGCTGTGGAGTTTGTTCGCCGTGACAATTGGCTGCGCCGCAGGCCGCCCTGGCGCTTTTTTCTCCTTTGCCTCGAGATGCACCTTCAAGCAACCTCCTTGTTGTTGAAGCTTCAGCCGATGGTGGAAGTGCTGGAGATGTCCTATTGGACGGTAGCCAGTCACCGAGCAGAGATGCGCCGAATGATGTGAGGGTTACCCGTGTTGACGCCCCTGCAAGCTCCTGCGCAAAAGGAAGCACATCAGAATGCACGACAGTTTGTAACACGCGGGGCACTTCGATCTGCATGAAAGGGCGGTGGGGAGCATGTGCTCCTCCACCAGAAACCTGCAATTCCAAAGACGATGATTGTGATGGAAGCGTCGATGAGGGCTACCGCGCGCGCCTCGAGCACACGACTTACTCCCACCTCCAGTCCTTACACCCTCAGTGCAATGGATCCTCAGAGCGGTGGGGTGCAAACTGCAATAGCGCTATTCACCGCTTCTGCAGTAGGGACGGATGCACCCAAAGTGGCTTCGGACCCGTTGAAAACTCAGGTGATCACCTTCAAGTGATTTGCATCAACGGGCAGGTGATTCACACCACCTACTCTGCTTTATCTGGCCACCATCCTTCCTGTAACGGAACAGCCGAACGATGGGGGGCAAATTGCAATGCAGCAATCCACCGCTTTTGTCGATCAATGGGCTTCGAAAGTGGATTCGGTCCAGTCGAAAATTCGGGAGGCAATGCCACCATTGTGTGCGTGCGTTGCTGAAACGACCGAGAGTTCTCTTGAGGTTAGATGAATGCCAGGTGATAGTAGCACCTTGGCGTTAGGCAGAACGAGAGCTCATGCATATCAACTGGGCGTACAACCAGTGTGGGGCCACTTGGACTCGCTCGAAGCGGAGCAAAGTTGCGTGATCTCTGAAGAACACCATTGCTCACAAGATACGAGAACACCCTGTATGATGGCAAGCCCATCATCGATGTGGCAAACA
>JANWYL010000123.1 GCA_025056955.1 Sandaracinaceae bacterium
CAAACGGATTGCGGAAATCGCCCGTTCCACTGAGTCAGTCCTTCGGGAAATCGAAGCCCAAGTGGAGCCCTACCTCAAAACACGGTAAATTGAAAGCTTGCATCTGTTGCATAAAATCAATGTTGCATAAAATCAAATAGGCTACAATGATGGCCAATTTCAGAGCAAAAACAGGGCAAAAGACAAGGACTGGAATTCAATTGGCTTTTGGCTTTTTCTTGGTTTTTGCTGCTGGTATCTGCTCCGCTTTAAAAGCCCAAAGCACTTCATTTTCGTTGAATGATTTTTGGCGTGGTTTGGCTTCAATCCAAAGCCTTCGCGCGCGATTTGAAGAAGAAAAACGAATTGTCCTTTTGGTTTCTCCTTTAAGGACTTCTGGGCAGATTGATTTCTTAAAAGAAAAAAACGGGCAAGTGCGTTTTGCAAGGCGTACCTTCACACCAACTGCAACTGCTCTCATCGTCAATCAACAAAGAATGGAAATCAACGACGGCCAAAGGGTGCAGAGAATCGATTTTGCAAACCAACCTTTCGTTCGCTCCTTTGTTGGCGCCCTTTTCGATCTGCTCCAAGGCAAGCGGGAGTTCATCGAACAGCAGTACGAAGTGCAATTCCAAAGCAAAGAAAACAAAAGTTGGAAGCTTGAACTTCGCCCCAAAAACGAGCCTCTTTCCAGGCTGATCGAGGAGCTTGGATTTGAAGGCACAGGAAATTTGATTCACCAAATGACAATTAAAGAAAAAACAGGCGATTTAAGCATTACGAGTTTTTCGCAAACGCAAATCAATTATTCTTACTCTCAAGATGAAATTGCCCGAGTCTTTTCACCTTTGGTTTTAAGTAATTGAATTTAGGAACTGATTTCTTTTTGTGTTTTGATTCGGAGAGATAAGAGCTTCTCTTCCTGAATTTGCTTGGCCTCTTGTTCACTCACCAAATCAGAATGACACGAGGCCTTTTTTGAGGAGTCCACTCCCATCGCAAGGCGGGTTTTGTGAGCAAGGCGATGGATTTCTTCCGGCGAGAGGTAACCTCGCCTTTCAAGAATTTGCCTTTGTTCTTCAGTGAGGGCAGGCGTTTGGCGGATTCGCTCTCGCAAAAAGGCGGGGTCTTTTCCACTGTCGAATTCTTTGATTTCTTTTGAGATCCGAACGCTGCACCACGCATGGCCACACATGGCGCAGAAATCGGTATCGATGTCGAGGTCTTCGTCGTGAAGGGCGCGGGCGGTATCGCCATCAAAAGCGAGCTCGAACTGCTTTTCCCAGTTGAGCGCTGCACGGGCACGGGTAAGCTCGTCGTCCCATTCGCGGCTGCCCGGAATGCCAAGGGCCACATCGGCTGCGTGTGCGGCGATTTTGTAGGCGATGCAGGCTTGCTTTACGTCTTCTCGTTTGGGCAAGCCGAGGTGCTCTTTTGGGGTGACGTAGCAGAGCATGCTCGCTCCATGGTAGGCCGCAGCTGTGGCACCGATTGCGCTCGCGATGTGGTCGTAGCCAGGAAACACATCGGTCACAAGGGGCCCAAGCACATAAAAAGGTGCCCCATGGCAGAGTGCCCTTTGGGCTTTCATGTTCCATTCAATCTGATCAAAGGGAACATGCCCCGGTCCTTCGACCATGACCTGGCAGCCTCTGCGCCATGCCCATTCGGTGAGTTCAGCCAGGGTCTCAAGTTCAGCGAGCTGTGCGGCATCTGTTGCATCCGCAAGCCCCCCGGGCCTTAATCCATCGCCAAGAGAAAATGCCACGTCATAACGGCGCATGATTTCACAAATTTCGTCAAAGTGCTCGTAGAGGGGGTTTTCTTTTTCATGAATGAGCATCCACTTGGCGATGAGGGCTCCTCCCCTCGAAACAATCCCAATGAGCCGATTCTTGACCAATGGCAAATGGGCGCGGCGCACGCCAGCATGGATGGTGAAGTAGTCAACCCCCTGCTCAGCCTGCTTGGCGATGATTTCGAGAATCAGCCCTATCGATAGCTTCTCGATGGGCTGATGGACAATGGCTTCGTAGATCGGCACAGTCCCAACCGGTACCCGTGCCGCTTCGACAATCGCTTTGCGGCATGCATCGAGATCGCCTCCTGTCGAAAGGTCCATGATCGTGTCAGCGCCCCAGCGCACGGCCCACTCCATCTTTTCGATCTCTTCTTCGATGCTGCTTGAAACAGGGCTCATGCCGATGTTTGCATTGATTTTTGTGCGGCTGGCCCGGCCAATTGCCATGGGCTCAAGCTTGAGCCCGCGATGCCGATGGTTACATGGCAAAATCATGCGCCCCGCAGCGATTTCGTCCCGAACTTGCTCTGGCGTCAGGTGCCTTTCGCGCTCGGCAACAGCGCGCATTTCGGGCGTCACAATCCCAAGGCGCGCATGCTCAAGCTGGGTGCGGGGAACAAAGCCAGAGGGTGCTCGCGCAAAGCCGGTCTGAGGGTCCCGATACCAGCCAGCTGGCAGAAAATCCCAGGCAGTCTTCGAACTCGGAGGGGGCATCCCCGGGCTATCGGGCGAAGAAAAAGGCCGAGGCCCGCCAATCTGAGGAGGTAGGGAAAAGGAGCCTGGGTTCGTTCCTTTCCCGGAAATGCGAGGGCTTTTTTGTACATGCGGCGGAAAAGGGAGAAGGGGCATAGGCCTCAGTTCAACTGAACGCGCTTTCGTCGTCAACCCAAGCCTTCTCGGGCGCAAGCCACTGGGAAACCAGCCACGCCTTGAATCGACAAAACTCACTTTCTGTGAGAATTCAAATGGGCTATAGTTGGGCTTGTGAGCTTGAATCGAATCGAAATGCGTTGCCTTCAAAAAGGGCTTCGAATGACGGAGCAACGCCGGCTAATCGCCAAGGTGCTTGCCGAATCAACCGACCATCCTGACGTGGAAACCGTCTATGCCCGCGCCTCAGCAATCGACCGGCGGATTGGGCTTGCCACCGTGTACCGCACCCTCAAGCTCTTTGAAGAAGCTGGGATCCTCGAGCGCCATGACTTTGGAGATGGCCGTGCCCGTTACGAAGAGGTGCCCGAATCCCACCATGACCACTTGATCGATATCGTGTCTGGCAAGGTGATCGAATTTCGAAACGATGAAATCGAAGCCATTCAGCAGCGGATCGCGGAGGAACATGGCTATCGGCTGGTCGACCACCGCCTTGAGCTTTATGTTGTTCCCAAGGACCACAGCGGCCCGAGCGGAGGGGCTAGGCGCCGCTAGTGGTAGGAATGCCAAATGCTTGACGAGTCTTTTTTGGCGGTTAAAAGCCGTCTCCTCGAGATCAAAGAGCGAATCCGAAGGGCTGAGCTTAGAGAAGGTCGCGAAGAAGGAAGTGTCGAGCTCATTGCCGTCTCAAAAGCGCAGCAAGCTCAAGGAATCGCCGAAGCCATCCTGGCTGGGCACTTTGCATTTGGCGAAAACTACGTTCAGGAAGCGCTTGAAAAACGAGGGCTTTTCCTTTCTGACCCTCGGATCGAGCTCCACTTTATCGGCCACCTCCAAAGAAATAAAGTGAAAGCCCTCTTACAAGTGCCGTGGCCAAGGCTTGTGATTCATGGCCTTGACTCGGAGCGCATCATCGATGAGCTTGGCAACCGGGCCCGAGCGCTGGGAACCAGGGTCGAGGTGCTCATTCAAGTCAACCTCGGAGGAGAACCCCAGAAATCAGGCTGCACGCTTTCTGCCCTCCCTGCCCTTATCGATCGCGTTCGCACTTTTCCCGAACTCATCCTCCGGGGGCTCATGACCATCCCTCCATGGAACCCAGATCCGGAGCAAAGCCGCCCCCATTTTGCACAACTCAGATCCCTCCGAGATCAATTTTTAGGGCCAAACGCTTGGCTTTCCATGGGAATGAGCCACGACTTTGAAGTCGCCATTGCCGAGGGAGCCACGCACGTGCGCATTGGAAGGGCGATCTTTGGCGAGCGAGGAAAAAGCGAACAGGCCTAGCCCGAAGGGGTCTGGTTGGGGCCAAGGCTTGAATCCGAAGCCATGGCTTTGCGCTTGGCTTCATTGAGGACGCGGCGCACAGATGCCTGAATCCAGCCTTCGTCAAGCACGGACACATGCCTTTTCTGGATTTCTTCAGGGTGAACGAATGACGCGAGGTCTTTCTCGGGCAATGAATTGACTTCGTATAGTGAGCGCCTCTTTCGATGGAAAAACGAGGCAAAAAGCCTAAAAAAATGCACCCCATCCGAAGAAGCGAGGGGCAAAAAGTGAATCGCCATCAAAAAAGCATTGAGGTAAATCAGGGCGTTCAAAAAATCCACGAAAAAGGCCTCTGCCTCTGGTGCATTGGCCCTGAGCATCCCTAAAAAAGGGAGCTTGAAAAGCCATGCGAACAAAAAAAGAACGCCTTGTGCCAATGGCCCTCCAATGGCGATTAGGCTTCGCTTGAAAAGAGGCAAGGGCCCTTGGAAGCGAAGGCCACCCCCCATCCCATCAATCACCCACGCCTTGACCTCGAACCCAAATGCTTTTCCGAGTACCCAGTGGCCCAAGCTGTGGATCAAGAGCACCACAACCCCCCCAAGCCAGGCCCCAGGCGCAAATTTCAAACCGCTTCCAAGCGCGCACGTGAGAAGAACACTCCCATGGACCCGGATCGAAAGCCTCTTGTGCACGGCCCTACCCTTTTTTTGAAGATACAAAAGGGAAGTGGCTAAAAAAAGTGACTCAACTCATCTCGTCAAATGCCCTCACTTTGCGGCATGCTCTCTGTCATGCGGATCCACTCGGCCGGAAAAACAGACGTGGGTCGAGTCAGAACAGTCAATGAAGATGCCTTTTTGGTCGAACCAGCGCTTGGCCTTTTCGTTGTTTGCGATGGCATGGGAGGCCACGCTGCAGGGGATCTCGCCTCTCAAACAGCCATCTCTGTCATCCGAGAGCACCTCGCTGCGAGTGAAGCAAAACTTCAAGCAATCGCCAAAAATCCCAATGCGGTCCAAGCGGTGGCCGAGCCCCTTTTGCGGGAAGCAATTGAACTCGCCTCTTCAAAGGTGTTTGAGCTCGGTCGCTCAGGTCGAGGCAAGCCGGGCATGGGTACCACTTGCTCCGCGCTCCTCATTGTGGGAGGGAAAGCTGTAATCGCCCACGTGGGGGACTCTCGGATTTATCTTTTCCGAAATGGAGAAATCCACCAACTGACTGAAGACCACACCTACACCCAAGAGGCCCTTCGCCATGGGCTCATGACCCCCTCGGAAGCCAAACGAAGCGCCCATCGCAATGTCTTGACGAGAGCCGTTGGACCGAGCGAAAGGGTTGTTGTCGATACCCTCGTTTTCGACGTGATCGATCGAGACCTCTTTCTCCTCTGTTCCGATGGCCTGTACGGATCCTTCGAAGATCCCCAAGAAATGCTCGAGCTGTTTCACACCTTTCAAAGCAACTCGTCAGTCGATGGCTTCGCGCAAAAGCTCGTTTCACTGGCCTGTGAACGCGGAGGGCACGACAACATCACCGCATTGGTTGTTTATCTGGAAAGCGTGGAAATCGCGCAGGAGCACCCTGCCGCCTCAGAGCGGTCAAACCAAATCAACCTCGACATCGAAACGGTGCGACACATCCAGCTTTTTTGCGATTTCGAAATGGCCGAGCTTCTGAGGATACGCCACATCTCTCAGCAACGCGAATACAAAGAGGGAGAAGTCATCGTCCGAGAAGGCGATCGCAGCGAATCCCTCTTTCTTCTGATAAGCGGCGAGGTGTGCGTCCACCGCAATGGCCAACCCATCGCCATGCTTGGGCCAGGGGCCCACTTTGGGGAGATGGCGCTTCTTTCTAACCGCCCCCGATCGGCAACTGTGACCGCCCGCAGCCATGCGCGGCTCCTTGTGATCGAAAGGCCAGCGCTGATGGCCCTCTTGGCCCAAGACCCCGTGCTGGCAACAAAATTCCTCTGGCGCTTGGCACAAACCTTGTCAACTCGGCTCGATGATTTCTACATTGCGATGGATGCCCAGCGCAACCAGAACCTGAATGATACCCTTTTGCTTGGCTTGTATCCGCTTCCGAGAAGGAAATGAGGCCCTCAGCTGCTTGCCAAAGCCAAATTCCTGGCCCATAGGCATGCCAGATGGCCAAACACCGCGAAGCGCTTCGTGCGGAGGTCCGAAAGCGAGTGAGCGAGGAAGTGGGCCCGCCCCCTCTTTCTGCTTCTGAACGGATCGCCCTCATTTACCCAAGCCCATACCATGTTGGGATGAGCTCTCTTGGTTTTTTGCAAATTCACAGGTTGATTAACGACTCAGGGCGGGCAGCTGACAGGGCCTTTTTGCCAGATGATCCATCCGACTACTACCGCACGCGCACTCCGTTGTTCACCTATGAGCTCGAGCGCCCTGTCGGCGATTACCCAATCCTCGCAATCTCAGTTGCTTATGAACTCGAGATCGCAGGAGTTATCCAGGTGCTCGAGCTCTCTGGGGTTCCTCCCCTCGCAAGGGATCGCGATCACCGTCACCCTCTGGTGGTGATGGGAGGCCCCCTCACCTTTTCCAACCCCCTCCCACTTGCGCCATACGCCGATGTCATCCTCATGGGGGAGTGCGACGAAACCATCCACACCTTTCTCGATATCGCCTTCGAACACTTTGCTCGTGGGAAGCGAGGAGCCCGCGAAAGGTGTGTTGATGAACTCGCCAAAGGAATCGCGAGCGCCTTCGTTCCCACCCTCCACGGCAATCACCTTCCCCCATTGGAGCAAGCTGACAATTCGCTCCTTCCAGCCTATTCGGCCATCCGCACCCCTCATACCGAGCTTTCAAACATGTTTCTGATCGAGGCAGAGCGCGGCTGTTCGCGGGGATGCACCTATTGCGTGATGAGGCGCTCCACAAATGGGGGAATGAGGCTTGTCCCCAAGGAGCGCATCCTCGGGCTCATCCCAGAAGATGCCAAACGGGTGGGCCTCGTGGGCGCTGCGGTGAGCGACCACCCGAAAATCGCCGAAATCGTCGAAACACTCGCCGAAAGGGGCTGCGAGGTGGGCCTGAGCTCGCTGCGGGCAGACCGCCTCAACGACCGCTTTGTTGCAGCACTCAAGCGTGCTGGTTATCGCACGCTCACAACTGCAAGCGATGGGGCAAGCCAACGCATCCGAGATGCAATCGATCGCAAAACCCAAGAAAAGCACCTGCGACGTGCGGCTGAACTCGTCCGTGACCACGGCCTCGAGCGGCTCAAGCTCTACATGATGCTTGGCCTCCCGATGGAGAAAGACGAGGACATCGATGAGCTCATCGCTTTCTCATTGGAACTTGCCTCAATTGCTCCCCTTTCTCTTTCAATCGCCCCTTTTGTGAGCAAGCGGAACACACCTCTCGATCGCCAGCCCTTTGCTGGGATCGACGTGGTCGAAAGGAGGCTCGATCGCCTTCGAAAGGGAGTGGGCCACAAGGTTGAAATCCGCTCGACGAGCGCCAGATGGGCTTGGGTCGAGTACGTGCTTGCCCAAGGAGGAAGGGCCGAAGGGGAAGCAGTGCTTCAAGCCGTGCGACACGGCGGGAGTTTTGCAGCATGGAAGCGTGCTTTTGAGGGGCTTCAAAAAGGCCCTCGGCCAATGGTGCGCCTTCCTGTCCTCGCCTAGCCATCAACCAGTTTGGCCTCGGAGACAATTCGAAAGAGGCGTTTCGAGCGATCCTCGCTCCAGGTGTAAAGCGCAATCCGCTCAAAGCGAAGGTCCATTCCTCCAAAATCAATCGATTTTGCCCAGCTCAAGCCGGCAGCACGCTCTTTGGGGTGTGCCCGAGGCGAAGGCCGAGCAAGGGTGAGGTGGGGGCGAAAGGGCCGATTTTCAGGCAAAAGGCCCGCTTGGGCCCGCAATTCCCGATGCCAGCGCTCGGTTTGTTCAAGAAAGCCTTGGGAGCTCGCCCAAAGCAAAGCGGAAAGCGCAGTGTAGCGGGAGGCATCCCCCCCCATCGGCACCACGGGGCCCAAAAAAGCGCTCAGCGCAGGGTACGGGCCAGAAGCAACGAAATCGCGAAAGGCACGCTCAGCCCCTTCCGCTTCGATCGGACCAAAAAAAGCAATCGTAACGTGGAGGTCTTCATCTGCCATGGGACGAAAGCCTCGAGGCAGGGGAGGAAGGCGCTCCGAGATGCCCCAGCCACTGGCAGGCAAGGCCACAAACCAATTTGGAGAACGCAGCGGCATGATGAAAGCATGGACTAGCCGCGAATCCCAAGCCAAAGGCCAACAAGGGCAAGCCCCGCTTGAACAAGCAAACGAAAACGCTCGAGGGGAATGTGCTTGTGCAGCCAATCGCCGACCACAAGACCAAGCATCACCCCTGGCGCCATCACAAGGAAGATAGCCAAGGAGGCCCAGCTCCACGCCCCTGCCCACAAATGCCCTAAGGCGACCAAAGCGTTCAGC
>JANWYL010000124.1 GCA_025056955.1 Sandaracinaceae bacterium
ATCCTGGGCGCGATTTCTTTTGCCTGTACTGGGCAGGGCAAAGAAAAAAGCCCTTTCGGTGCGATTCAAGCCTACGTTGGAAAGGATCCCTTCCTTCAAATCGGAAATTGCTCTGGGCTGCCAAGGGGAGTGGGTGAGGAAGATTTTGCAAGCGAACTGAGAAGCAAGGAGGAGGCTTCGCTTGTTCGTGCACTTGAGAAAAAAGGCATTCGCTGGATTCTTGTGTGCCCGGAGCTTGATCAAAACAAAAACAATGGGAGCCTGAGAGAACGTTTTTTGACACTCGATGCTTTCGGACACTTCCAAGGAGTGTGGATGGCGCCGGAAGCAGCCCTCTACATGCTTCGTTCTGAGTCGGTTCTGCCTCCCATTTTAGCACATGCGCTCCATCACGTGGCACGCCGCATCCTCGAGGGAGCTTCTCCTCCTCGCATTTCTTCTTTTCCGGAGCCGCTTCGAAGCATTCGCCCAGTTGAAATCATGGTGCTTCTTTCTGAAGGGGGCCGGCCTCGGCTCTGGCGTTCGGCACGTTCAAGCTCAATTGCCCGGGCCTTGGTGACGGCGGCAACGATTGCCCGAGAGCGCTGGCGCGAGCGGGAATCCGCAATGGGGGGGGCGTTAAATCAGCGATTGCCATATCTTGACCTCCAGATTTTCGAGCTTGCTGAAGATGGGACCCTGGCCGATCGCTCTCCGGCTTTCATCGAAAAGGCCTTTGGACCATCTCATGGGGTGGCTTTCGAATACCGCGGGAGCTGGCACTACCTTCTTCCAGAGGCGACCCGCGAAAAAGGCAAGGGCTCGGCCCTTCAAGCCTACCGCGTGCTTCTTGAAGAGCAGTCGCTGCCTCCAAGCGCACTCGAGTGGCCTGAACTTCGCCTTTACCGCTCTGTGATGAGGCCAATTGGAGCCCCCCTGGGCTCGATTGCTTCGGATTGAGCTTCTTGCGCCCGCCTTTCCATGCCGACTTCAGCTGCATGCTCGGATTGGAAAGCAGGGAGGAGCACCACAAAAGTGACTCCTTTTCCATCGATTCCCGGCCGCACTTCAATGCGCCCACCAGCTGCACTGACAATGCGTTGGGAGATGGCGAGCCCAAGGCCTGTTCCGCCCTCTTTTGTGGTCACAAAGGGCACAAAGAGCTTGTCCTTCACTTGGTCGGGCAAACCAGGCCCTGTGTCGCTCACCTGAATTTCCACCCAGCTCTCATTTCCGATTTGCCGTGCCAAGGATCGAACCCTCAAACGCCCCTTGCCTTCCATGGCCTGGATGGCGTTAAGCAAAAGGTTGAACAACACTTGCCTCAAGCGTTCTGGATCGATGCGCACGGGGGGAAGTTCCTGTGCCACCTCCGCAATGAGCTCAATCTCTGAGCCGAGCTCAGAGCGGATGAGTTGGAGGGTTTTTTCAATGGCTCCACTTGGATCGCGGGCCTCACTCACATGTGGGGAGGGCCTTGCGTAGTCTAAAAAGGAAGTGACCACGCGGTTAAGGCGATCGACTTCCTCAACAATGATATCGACAAATTCAACCAAGCTTTCCTTGTTGAGCTCTCCTTCAGTTGCAAGCGATTCGGCCATAAACTGGGCGCTCGCTTTGATTGCGCCAAGGGGATTACGGATCTCGTGGGCCAGACCGGCTGCCATTTCACCAAGTGCCGCCAGCCGATCCCGATCCCTCAAACGCTCGTAAAGCCTTAGGCTTTCAATCGATGCAGCAATGCGCGCTGAAACTGTCCGCAGCACTGCAATTTCTTCTGGTGTGTAAGCGTCTTTGAGCCTTTCGTCTCGAAGGCAAAGGAGCCCATAGACTTCACTTTCTGAGCGGATGGCAAGCGCCAGCGATGTGGCAAGCTCGTTCATCGTGGCAAGAATCTCCTCGAGCCGAATGGCTTCGTCGCTATCTTTCAGTTCACGCCGTTCTTCTCGTTCCCGCTCGATGTTTTCAATGGTCAGAGCACCTTCTTTTTGCAGTCGTTCGAAAAAAGCCCGTGCAGAAGCCACTTCAAGATGGTCAATGGGCTTTCCGCCAACATGACCCACCAAGCGAAAGACGGACTGGTTGGTGTCAAGAAGGTAAAGAGAGCCTTTGGTCACCCGCTTGGATTCAGAAAGCGGATCGATGACTGCTCGGATGATGTCCGGAAGGGAGGTTGCGTTGCTTAAAGAACTTCGGATTTTGGTTGCAAGTCGCTCGATGTCTTGCCGCTCGCGCAAAAAGAAAGAGGCGATCTGCTGTTCGACCCACCCATAAACTGGCTCAAAAACGATGAGGAGCACGAGGACAGCAGCAACTGAGTGGAGGTAGAAATTTCCTGGGTCGAGCCAAACGAGTACCCAAAGAATTCCAGCGAGCGCAAAGGAGAGAGCGGTCAAGCCCAGAAGCTTTGCTGCAAGCTCGTACAAATCGAGCAGCCGGTAGCGGAGGATCGATTCGGCAAGCATGTAGAGGAAAACGAGTATGAGAACGGTGCCGACAGGGGGGATATCGAGGCCGGTGTAGGGGAGGTACTCGGCCAATGTGAAGATGGCAGCAAAAGTGCCTACCCACGCGAGGTAATTGAGACGGGCTCGATCGAAGCGCGAGGGAGCCCGCAGTGCGGCCTCCCGGACCAAGGCAAGCGTGGCCCCAAGAAGGGCAAACACGTAGACAAAAATCAAGGCCCCGAGCAAAGGGGAGGAATAGAGAGGGCTTAAAATTGCGGCTGCCATTACGGCCACAAGCGGGACCGAAATGCGGCTCAAAAGGGCAGCTCCCTTCGAATCAGCAAGCAAAAAAGCCCGAAAGAATTGGGACGCGACAAGCGGAAGGAGCACGGCAAAGCCCAAATTCAGGCGTTCCCAAAAGGGGTTGGCCTTGCTCCACCTGGCAAAAAAGGCCGTAAGGTACCAGGCCCCGACAGTGAGAGCAAACCACACAAAGAGCCAATGGATGCGGCGTTTGCGAGGCCGAAGGAGGACCATCACTGCCACAGCCAGAGAGAGCACCGCACCAAGCAGTGATGTCTGGGATCGAAGATCCATTTCTTGACCTCAGCGTGTGGGCTTTTCACCAGCGAGGGCACTCCAAAATGGAGCCAAGGCCCTTCTGCTGTCTTCGATTGAACGCAAGGCGGAAGGAGAGGGGGGAAGACCCCGAGAAGGGACTTTCGTTTTTTCCAGTGTAGCACAGAGGGAGGCAAATAAGCTTTCCTCAAGGGCCCGCAGGTTGTAGCCACCCTCAAGCACCCATCCCATCCTTGTCCCCGTTCTTTGACAGAGGAAACGCAGCTCAGAAGCCATCCACGCAAAGCCTTCTTCGTCGAGCTTGAGGTGGGCAAGAGGATCGTCCCGGTGGGCGTCAAATCCGGCAGAGACAAAAATCAACTCGGGCCCAAATTCTTCGAGCAAGGGGAGTACAAGCAGCTTAAAGGCCGCTTCGTACTCGGCTGGCCCAGAACCAGGAGGTAAGCAAAGGTTAGCGGTGTAACCCATGCCCTTTCCTCCACCGATTTCAGAGGGCCTTCCAGTTCCAGGGTAGAGGGGCCAACCGTGCAAGCTGATAAAAAACACGTCTGGCTCCTCCCAGAAGATTGACTGCGTGCCGTTTCCGTGATGGGCATCCCAGTCCACAATGGCAATGCGCCGAACGCCTTGCCTTTGGGCAGAACGAACGGCGATTGCGACATTGTTGAGCAAGCAAAAACCCATTGCTCGTTCTCGTTCAGCGTGGTGCCCAGGTGGTCGGACCAGGGCGATTGCCATCGCCTCTTTGCAGGCAAGCAGTGTGCCCATTTCGGCACAGGCACCTCCTGCCCGAAGGGCTGCCTCACGGCTTCCAGGACTGTAGAAAGTGTCGGGATCGAGATGGCCGAATTCATCGGGAAGAGAAGCAATCATGCGCCAGTGACTTTCGCTGTGGACAGCGCTGAGCACATCTGGGCTTGCAAGGGGGACTTCACCTCGGAAGACGGGAAAGAGAAGCCGCTCAATTGCCCGCCTGGCAGCGGCGAGGCGTTCAGGGGCTTCTGGGTGAAGGAAAGGAGCGCGATGGAGATCAAAAGCACTGTGATCAAAGACCCATAGCTCCATGGCCATATTCTTTTTTGATAAAGCGATGGCTTAGACTTGCCGACTGAGTGAATTGACCAAGAGAGCCCAATGGTGCTAGGAGAAGGCGAGCAGCGGGTGGGGCCATTTGGCTCACTCGCTTCGATACACTGCGGTTTAATGTAAAGCGGATCGGAGAAAAGGATGCGCGCGAAAATCATCGCAGGAAATGTGCTCGCGGTTCTGATCCTCGGGCTTGTCTCCTATGGTTGGGCCAAGGCTTCAATCGAAGCAGAGCTTTTGGCAGAAGTCGACGGTCGTATCGCCCGTGATTTTGAGTTGCTTGGCCGCTCACTGCGTTGGCGCATTCGCGAGCTCGGTGCCTTGGTGGTCGCTCAGGCCGCTTCTAAGGGAGCAAGGGATGTTTTTGGAGCCATCGATGAATCTGGCCGCAGGCAGCGTGCATTTGAAGTGTGTCAACGGGTCGCTGCATGGTTTGGCGATCCAGCCAGAGGCTTAGGGGGACGTCCTGACATCGTTGCCATTGTAGACGACAGAGGCCACGTGGTTGCACGAGACACGGACGTCAATGCGATGTTTGGCGTGGATTTATCTGCCTCAGTGCCAGGCCTCGCTCAAGCATTGGCTGGTGCCGCCGATGTGGGGGTGTGGGAGTTTACCCAGGACAACAAAATGATACACGTTGGCGTTGCCCCAATTCTCGACGAAGAAGGAAAAATTCTCGGCGCTTTGCTTGTGGGCTATGACTTTTCAAACGGGCTTGCCCGTGAGGAAAGCCGGCTTTTTGATCGTGAAGTGGCTTTCATATGGGGGGAGCGGGTGTACGCCTCCTCCTTTGAAGGTAGCCAAACCCTCGAACTTCAATCTGCTTTAAATCAGAACCTCAAAAGTGCTGTTCAAACAGCTCGAGAGCAACAAATTCCCACTTCTCCTTTTTTGGTTCGCTTCAAAGGAGAAGAAATGATTGGCGTTTTAGGCCCTCTTCCCTTTTCTGAAGGGAAAGCGGTGCTCGGCGTTTTTGCAAGCCGCACTGCTCAGCTTTTGAAAGCGAGTTCTCTGCAATTGCTTTTGCTCTTCAGCTTGGTTGGAATTCTCGTTGTGCTCGCCTATGGCTTCCTCATTGCGAATTCGCTGCTTCGCCCAATTACGATGGTTGAAGATGATCTCCTGACAATCATGAATGGGCGCTTTGATCATCGGGTGACTGTGCCAGAGGGCGAACTTGGGGGAATCGCCTATCGGATCAATCAGCTTCTCAACATTTTCACTCAAACGGTTGAAACAGACGAAAGGGGTGTGGTGATCAGCGGGCCGGCACTTGAGCAAGACAAGGCGCTTGAACTTGGAGGAGAGAAAACGGAGGAAGATCGTGGGCTTATCGAGCGTTTAGCCCAAGAGCCCGAGGATGCGTACTACGACAGGCTTTATCGCGAGTACATCGCTGCCAAGGAGGCTGTTGGGGAGAATGTCTCCCACATCACCAAGGACAAGTTCATTCAACGCGTGCGGGCCAACGAGCAAAATCTCATGAAAAAGCAAGGGTGCCGCATGGTTCGTTTTCGTGTTGAAACCCAAGGAACCCAAGTGAACCTCAAGCCTGTCTTCATCCCCTAGCTTCAGTGTTGGAGGTGTCATGGTATTCGGGTGGCTTCTGCGCAAATCCGGGCCTCAAGCGATCGAAAAGCACGCAAAACGCGTGGCTGACAAAAATGCCCAAGCTCCAGATCGCTGGGATTCAATTCAAGCAATCGAAAGCATCATGAAGGATGCAAAAGCGAGAGGGGACAAAGAAACCGTTCAAACCGCTGTAAGGGCCCTTCTTGCGCGTTTTACCTTCTACACTGACCCCACAATTACGGATGAAGAGGAAAAGGAATATGCATTTCAAGTAATTGTGCAAGCTGGACCTGACGCAATTGATCCAATCCGTTCGCACATGAGCCGATGCGAATCCCTCGTATGGCCGATTAAACTGCTCGACCGTTTGCTTCCTCGAGAAGATGTGGTGAGCGTGCTTCTCGAGACACTGAATGGAATGGACACAGAATACCAGAGGGATCCTCAAAAAAAACTGCAGTTGCTCCAGGCGCTTGAAGAGAGACGAGATGGAAGAATTGCAAATCAAATCCTTCGCTTTCTTGATGACGTAAACGAATCAGTCCGATTTCATGCGATTTCCACGCTTCTCCATCAGGAAAATGTAGATGAGTTTAAAGATCAACTCCTTGCTCACTTTGTTCGAGAAGAAAGCCTTCGGATTAAACACACGCTTCTTGAACACTTTTCTAGCCGCAAGTGGAGTTTACCTTCCGGCCTTGCTTCAGCGCTTCCCCCTGGCTGGAAGCTCGATCCAAATGGGCATCCGACCAAGTCATAAAATGCAGTAAAGCACTAGTCGCTTATCTTAAGGTCTGGGGGAAGTAAAAATGCTAGCCCACCAAAAACCATGTGGTTGAAAGTGGTGCGGGAGTCTGTGCCATCAATCTTTCCGTCAGGGAAGGGGCCATTTGGGCCGGCCTCATCTGTGCCTGAAGGATTCCAAGAGAAGGGGAAACCTCTCCACTCAATTGTCAAACCAAACCATGAATTCACGTACATGCTTAGACCGACTCCAAACATTGGTGTCGGGGCCACACGGCCCGCCCGAGCCAGCTGTGATTCACGGCACTTTGCTTGATCAAACCTTTCACCGCATCCGCTTTCATCAATGGTGGTTGACGCCCGCTCTTCTATTCCAAAGAGGGCAGCTCCTCCAAGAACATAGAGGTCAGTATCGACAAAGACAGATTGGAAGAGGGAAAGCTTTCCTCGCAGAGGGATAAAAATGAGGTGGGCTGAAACAGCCCACTGAATACGGCCGATTTGTTTGTCAAATTGCTCCCGATCTGGGAGGGAGAAGCGATTGCGCGAAGTGACCTGGCCCCGCTCCATGACTCGGGAAGTGAGATCTGTGTTGATCAAAGCCGCAGCGTATCCAGCCCAAATCCCAATCCCAAGCCAATCCAAAAAGTGAAAATTTGCCTCGAGACCCACAAAGAGTGAGCGGGAAAATTCGTCTTGGAGGGTGTAGCCAATCCCTGGCACCACATTCACCCGCATCACACGATACATGCGCATGCGGCGAACAGCAGGAGCACCAGCCAATGGGCCTGTGATTTGAATTTCTTGGGCATAAAGGGGCGAAACGAAGTTGAAACACCCAAAAGCCAGCACAAACAACAAAAACCTCGATTGCTTTCGTTCTCTCATGATCCACCTCAACAGTTGTCAACGAGGCAAGCGATATTGAAACTCAGGAGGCAAAAAGAGGGTGAGCCCAACGTGTGCTGTCACGTTGTTGATGAAAGAAAGGGAAGGTTGCACCCATGTTGATGGATTGATGCGCTCTTCACCCAATGCCACGTTGAGGTTTTCGAGCTGCTCGAGGTACATGTAGTTCCGAAGCTCTGCGAAAGCCGCAAGCCATCGCGTGATGAAAACCCTTAGCCCCAACCCCAAGTTGAAAGCCACGCGAAACTCGTAGTCAAACTTGCGCACATCGGGATCGATCACCGGGATTGGACGGGTGCGCATCACCCCAACACCACCAACCACATATGCATCGTATTGGAAGATGAATTGGTTGAACATTGCGAATTTTCCGTAAATCGGAACGTAGGTGAAATTCAAATAAGCACCAAACTGGCTTTGGGTGATTGGGATTGAAAGACGGGTGCTTCGACGAACTTGAAAGGAAAGATCAGATTCGGTTTCAAGTCCCTCGTACCAAATCGCATTGAGCCCAATTGCAAGGACATTGGTCCACCAAAAATTAAACGCAAGGCCAATCCCTGTGTGGCTCACGAAGGGGTCGTTGAGGGATATCGCGATCGATGGCATGAGTTCAACGCGGTTGATGCGCAAGGCGTAGATCTGCTGCACCGCGTAAATTTCTTCACGTGCTTCGGTTGTTCGCTGGGGGGAGGTGCTTGAAGGAGCTTGCTCTCCGCTTGTGGCACGGTTTTGCTCTGTTTCTTCGAGCGTAAATTGCATGTCCTGAGCAAAAGCAGGAGAAGCCACCTGCCCCGCAATCGCAATCGTGAATGCAAGCCATAAGCGACACTGGATCATTTGCATCTCAACCTCGCGGCCTTGTCGGTTGTTTTGGGGAGTGAGCATATGCAGTTTTCGCTGTTGGACACAACCCTAAACAAGCAAGGGAGAAGTTCCATCCAAAGAGGATTCTTCAAAGAGGACATCGATGAAAACTTCAGGGTCAAAAACCCGAAGATCTTGAACCTGCTCTCCTACTCCAACGTATCGAACAGGCAA
>JANWYL010000125.1 GCA_025056955.1 Sandaracinaceae bacterium
GAGGGCTGGGAGATCCAGCCACCCACAACGCCGCGGCCTGCCAGTGACCGAGCCAAATTCATGACCACGCTTACGGATGAGCTCACCAAGCGGGCCACTGATTTCCGTTGGCATGGGACCATGACCAACCCGAGTGATGTAGGACTTGGCCACGGCAACCACGCGGTCGATGGCTCGAGGCCCAATCCCTAACCCAACGCAGGCACCACCAGCGATTGCTGTTGAGCTTGTGACGTATGGGTAGGTGCCGTGGTCGAGATCCAGAAGGGTGCCTTGGGCGCCTTCTGCAAGGATGCGCTGATTTTTTTGGAGTGCTCCGTGAATGATCGCAGCTGAACTTCCAACGAAAGGGGCCAATACACTGGCAGCTTCCTCGAGGGAAGAGAGCACTGCATCAAAGGGGGGGGGATCTGCCTGGACTTCACGGAAAAAGGGAACCAATGCGCTATGGATCTCGCGAAGCCATGTGGCGCACCTTTCTCGGTCGATCAAATTCCCAATCCGCATGCCGTGACGGCGGGCTTTGCTCTCATAGGCAGGCCCAACTCCCCGCTGCGTTGTTCCAAGTGGGCGGTGACCCGACTCTCTTAGGGAATCAACCAAGATGTGGTAGGGGGTGATCACGTGAGCGCTTTGTGAGATCACAATCCTTTTTGGGCTTGCATCGATTCCAAGCGACTGGAGGTGCCTGAGCTCTTCGACAAGGGCGCTTGGGTCGATCACCATGCCAGGGCCTAAAACACACAAGGGATGGGGATGAAAAATGCCCGAAGGCACCATTCGAATGATGTAGCGTCGCTCCCCTACAACCACAGTGTGACCTGCATTGGGGCCTCCTGCATATCTTGCAACCACGTCTGCATGTTGAGCCAGGTGATCGACAATTTTTCCTTTCCCTTCATCACCCCACTGGGCACCGACCACAACAGTGACAGGCATGAGTTTGGTATATAGGCTCCTGGCCAAAGGGCTTCAATCTCGGGGCACAGAGCAATTCCTTTTTGGAGGACGATATCTAAGGGCACAGAGGCGAGCTGACCCTTGGCAAGAGCTAAGAAAGGGGCATGATGAGACCATGGCCGATCCCATTTCACGGCAAGGTCAAAGTTACGCGAAGCCAGAAGTGCTCGATTTTTTGGCAGATTTTTATGCTCCATCTGATCAGGCCCTTAGGCGTGCCGAGCGAGCACCCGAAACCCATGGCCTTCCTCCGATCCACATTGGCTGCCATGAGGGGGCTTTTATCGCTTGGTTGATCCGGATGCACAAGGTACAGCAGGCGGTCGAAATCGGAACCCTTGCTGGGTATTCTGCAATTTGGATTGCGCGGGCAATGATTTCTCCCGGGAAGCTCTATACGCTCGAAATCAACCCAAAACATGCCGAAGTGGCCCGTCACAACCTGAAAGATGCGGGCTTGGAAGAGCGCGTTGAGGTGGTTGTGGGTGATGCATTGGAGAGCCTAAAAATGCTTGAAACGAGTGCCCCTTTTGATTGCGTCTTTATCGATGCAGACAAAATTCGATACGATCGCTACGCAGAGTGGGCAGTAAGTCATCTGCGGCCTGGCGGGCTTTTGATTGCTGACAATGCCTTTTATTTTGGCCGCTTGCTCGAGGAGAGCGAAGAGGCGAAGGCGATGCGGCGTTTTCACGAGATCGCATCTCGTTTTTTCGACGCAGTCCTTGTTCCAACTCCTGATGGCTTGGTGATTGGAAGCAAACGTGCGTGAGAGAAGAGCGTGCAGCCAGCTTTCCGTCGCTTCCTCGTGGTCCTTGGAAAAAGCGGCGCTTTGGCAGTGGTGGGGGGGAGCTTGCTTATGGCCATCGCTTGGGTTGCACTCAAAGGCCATGAAGCAGAAGGCCCAATCCTTCGCGGGCTCAAGCTTGGAGCAACTGTGAGCGAAGTCAAAAAAATTCGAGGCGAGGAGGGATGGGAGGTTGGGCTTGAAAGGTCCGGAGACCTGGTGCTTTCACGGCCAGATGAGCGTTATGTGTTCCATGAGGGGGTGCTCGTGTTGATTGAACTTCGCTTGCCAAAAGAAGCGCCAGAAGCGCAAGGGCCAGAGCAATGGGTCAGCCCTGGCTCTGTGCTTGTCCGTAAGCAGACGAGTGATGGGGTGAGAGTGATTTGGGTCTCTCGGTGGTGTCCCACACATGCGGATTACGCGAAAACGCTGGCTGGTCATAATTAAGCACGTGAAAGTGCGCTTTCAGTGGCACGCGTATACCAGTTGCTCAAAGCGAGCAATGCGCGTATACACTGCGCACTTTCACCCGTCTTGCTGAGAAAAGCGTTCTGCTATGCAAGTCTTTCCCAAGTCATTGAACCTTCTCCCTATTGTGGCTGTGATTGGGGTTGTGGGTGGCGGAGCTGCCCTTGTCTTTGTCGTGGCTTATTATTTCTCGCCTTGGCACACGCAGGTCGGATATGCACCCGCCCAGCCCATTCGTTTCAGCCATAGGCTTCATGCTGGACAACTGGGAATGGATTGCCGCTACTGCCATGCAAACGTTGAAAGGTCAGGGGAAGCGATGATCCCGCCGACCCAGACATGCATGGGTTGCCATGCAGTGCTCCACGGAGATCCGAGCGATCCGAAAAAGGCGACCAAAGCTTCAGTCCAGCCTCTTTTTGACTCATGGGCGACGGGGCAGCCCATTCCTTGGGTGCGGGTGCACAACTTGCCGGATCACGCCTATTTCGACCACTCGATTCACTTGAGCGCAGGCATTGGATGTGTATCATGCCACGGGCGCATCGATCAGATGGAAGTGGTTCGTCAAGACCAACCGCTGAGCATGGCGTGGTGCTTAGATTGCCATCGCTACCCTGAGCCACACCTGAGGCCAGTTTCTGAAATTACCAACATGTCTTGGGTGCGGCCACAAGGAGTAACACCTGAGCAATTTGCTCAGCGCTTGGTCGAATCTGGCCAGCGCTATGTGTTTCCTCCCCAAAACTGTGGCGGATGTCATCGATGAGAGAGGGATACATGCCGCAAAGAGACGAAGAGATGCGATCGGCTGGTGGAAACAGAAAAGTAAAACTTCCCGTTGTGTGGCCCAGCCTCGAGCGAAAACGCTTGCAATCGGAACAAGTCAAGCAGCAAGGTCATGGCAGGGATGAGGCCAAGGACGAGCATGTTCGAAGTTTTGAGGAGAGAGGGGAAAGCCTTCGAGGTGATGAGAAAGAGGAAGCGACTCATCCAGGAATAGGGCGCCGTGCTTTCCTGGAGCTTGCCTCTGTGCTTTCTGCCTTTGGGGCAGGAGGCTGCCTGAGGCGCCCGGCAGAGGCAATAATGCCTCACGCGCAAGCCCCTGAGTATGCGCTCCCGGGGATCGCCCTCCATTTTGCCACTGTGCTTCCCCATAACGGCGAAGCCGTTGGGGTAATTGTTGAGCAGCACGAGGGCCGCCCAACCAAAATCGAGGGCAACCCCGATCATCCAGCCAGCAATCCCAATCGGCTTGGTCGCACAGGAGGAACTGGGATTGCCGAGCAAGCAGCGATCCTTTGCCTCTACGACCAAGATCGCTCGAATCAACCGATCCGGCGAAGTGGCGAAGGAAGAGTGCAAGCGAGTTGGGCCGATTTTGAGGCAATGGCTCGTGAGCATTTTGAAAAGCTCAAAGCAGATGGTGGAAGCCGCATTTTGGTGCTGCATGAACCCGTCACTTCACCGACTTTCGTTCGGCTCAAGCGCCTCTTTTTGAAGCGTTTTCCGCGCGCTGAGTTTTTCTCTTTTGCCTCTGTGAGCGATGCCTCTGTGAGAAGTGGCCTTCAGGCCGCTTTGGGGCGAAGGGTGCGCCCAGTGGTTGACTACTCAGCTGCGCGAATTCTTTCCCTGGATTGCGACTTCTTGCAGACCGAGCCAGGGAATGTGCGGGCTTCGCGGCTTTTTGCCCAGGCTCGAAGGCTTATGGGCCCTGCTTCTTCAATGAACCGCCTCTATGTGGTTGAGTCAACCCTCTCACTGACAGGGGCAAACGCAGACCACAGATTGAGGCTTGCATCATCGAGGGTTTTCGATTACGCGCTGGCTTTAACCCATGCTTTGGCTCAGAGGGGCTTGAGCGACCTGGCCACTCTCGTCAAAGCCCCACCAAAACTCGACGTGCCAAGGGAATGGATAGAGAAGGTCGCAGATGACCTGATCGAGCATCGGGGAAGGGCTGTTGTCGTGGCAGGCTCCCGTCAGCCCCCCGCACTCCACGCACTTGTGGCAGCAATCAATCAGCTGCTGGCCGGATCTTTCGTGCAGTATGTCGAAGTACCTGATCCCGACGAAAAAGATCCTTTGGAGGGTTTGGCCAGGGTGATTGAGCGAAGTGCGGGCGCAACCTTGGTCATTTTGGGTGGAAATCCCGTCTATGGAGCACCTTCCGATCTGCCAATTGCAGAGGCCATTTCCCGGGCCGAGCTAAGCATCCACCTTTCGCTTCACGATGACGAGACGAGCCGTCTATGCACCTGGCACTTGCCAATGGCCCATCCGCTTGAGTCATGGGGCGATCATCAATCGATTGATGGAACGATTGCCATTCAGCAGCCTCTGATTGCTCCCTTGTGCAATGGTCGAAGCGATATTGAGATCTTGGCCTTGCTTGCTGGCGAAGCCGTGTGGAGCGGCTACCACAACGTGCGCCGGACCTTTGCTGAGCTGACAGGGGGACTTGGTGGCTTTGAGAGCGCATGGCGACGTGCCCTCCATAGGGGAGTGGTCGATGGCGCAGCGGCGCCGGTTGTTTCAGGCTTAGTGAACTTCGAAAAGGTAAAAGAACTCATCAATCGAGCAGTTGGAGAGAGCAAGGCACGGGAGGGGTGGGAGGTCGTTTTTGCGCCATGTCCGAAAGTCTTTGATGGCCGATACCTCAACAATCCTTGGTTGCTCGAGCTGCCTGATCCAATCACCAAGGTGAGTTGGGACAATGCCGCCATGATTTCTCCTCGCTCTGCAGAGGAGTTGGGGGTCAGAAACGGCCGGATGATACAAATCGAAAAGGGAGGGCGGGCGATCGAAGTGCCGGTTGTGGTGGTGCCTGGGCATGCAGACCGCAGCATCACCCTCACCCTTGGATGGGGGCGCTCAGAGGCTGGCCGTTTTGCCAAAGGTTATGGTTTTAACGTGGCTCCACTCCGCACCCGTGAGGACTTCAGTTTCGGAAGTGGTTTTGAGGTAAAGGCAAAAGGCCGCTTCCATCTCGTGATCACCCAGGAGCATCATTCGATGGATCAAGATCCCCACATCCCTGGGGTAGGGCGAATCGATCTCCCTCCCCGCCCATTGGCAATTGTTGGCACCTTGGAGGAATATGCGGAGAAGCCTGATTTTCCTCAATGGCTTGAGCCGACTCCTGATACTCCCCCTCTTTGGCCTGAGGTTGACTATAAGAAACCCCTTGAGCCAGCTCAGGGGGGGTTGAGTTGGTCGCTTTCGCCTGTCAAGCGTCCTGCACCTAAGGATCCCCCTCATCGCCACGCGTGGGGGATGGCGGTTGATTTGACCACCTGCATAGGGTGTTCTGCTTGTGTGGTGGCATGCACCGCTGAAAACAACGTGGCCACTGTTGGAAAGGATCAGGTCGCACGTGGACGAGAGATGCACTGGTTGCGCATTGACCGCTACTTTGTAGATGAAGACGAATCCAACCCCCCGGTGGCTTTTTTGCCTGTGGCTTGTCAGCATTGTGAAGAGGCGCCCTGTGAAAATGTTTGCCCTGTGAATGCCACGGAGCACAGCCCTGAGGGGCTCAACGAGATGGCATACAACCGCTGCATTGGGACGCGCTATTGCATGAACAACTGCCCCTACAAGGTGAGGCGATTCAACTACCTTGCTTACCAGGCCCATCCAACGGAGTTTCAACGAATGCAGTTCAATCCAAATGTGAGCGTGCGGATGCGGGGTGTGATGGAGAAGTGCACCTATTGCATTCAACGCATCCAAGCAGCCAAGATCGCTGCCCGCAACGCGAATCGCCGTTTGATGGACGGGGACGTGGTTCCGGCTTGTGCTCAGGCTTGTCCAACCCAAGCGATCGTTTTTGGGGATCTCAACGATCCCAACTCCCTTGTGTCTCAGCTGAGCCGCTTGGATCGGCACTACAAGCTTCTTGCACAGGTCGGTACGCAGCCTCGCACGACCTATCTCGCTCGGATTAGGAACCCAAACCCCAACTTTTCCAACTCTTCTGATTCGGAGGCGAGCTGATGGCACACAAGCCAATTACTGAACTTGGAGAGGACTACCTCGTCCGGCCAGGAGTGACTTTCCACGATGTCACCGAGATTGTTAGCGGAGTCACGGAGCGCCCTGCTCCTCGAGGTTGGTGGATTCTCTTTGGGATTTCAGCAGGGATGACTTTGCTTTTCATCGCAACGGTCGGCTACCTTGCTTGGACGGGGATTGGAATTTGGGGCAACAACAGCCCTGTCGCGTGGGCGTGGGACATTACCAATTTCGTGTGGTGGATCGGAATCGGGCACGCAGGGACCCTCATATCTGCCGTCCTGCACTTGTTTCGTCAGTACTGGCGGACAGCCATTAACCGCTTTTCGGAGGCGATGACGATTTTCGCAGTGATCTGTGCACTCCTTTTTCCGACCATCCACACTGGTCGCCCATGGCACATTTACTATCCCTTGCCGATTCCCAATGCGATGAACCTCTGGCCAAATTTCAAGTCCCCTTTGCTTTGGGACGTTTTTGCTGTGAGCACCTACTTTACTGTTTCGCTTTTGTTTTGGTACGTTGGCCTGATTCCCGATCTTGCCACCTTGCGTGATCGGACAGCCCGCCGCCTCCGAGAAATGGGGGTCCAATCGATGGAGGGAGGTCCTCCAAAGGGTTCACTCCAATGGCGTGCTGCGATCTACGGCGGCTTGGCACTTGGATGGCGCAGTTCTCATCGCCACTGGCAAAACTATGAGCGGGCCTATCTGATCCTTGCTGCTTTATCGACTCCCCTTGTGCTTTCGGTGCACTCAGTTGTGTCTTTTGACTTCGCAACCTCCGTGGAGCCGGGTTGGCACACAACGATTTTTCCTCCCTATTTCGTTGCAGGTGCGGTTTTTTCTGGCTTCGCGATGGTGATGACCTTGCTCCTCATCGCGAGAACGGTGTTCAAGCTACACGACCTTGTGAGGCTCAAGCACCTCGATCTCATGAACCGCATCATGCTCACAACCGGCTCTTTGGTTGGGTATGCCTATGCGATGGAGTTTTTCATCGCTTGGTACTCTGGAAACCCCTATGAAAGGTATTGTTTCATCAACCGGGCCTTTGGAGACTACTGGTGGGCTTACTGGTCGATGATCACCTGCAACGTCATCGTTCCTCAAACCTTCTGGTTCAAAAAAGCCCGCACTTCGATTCCTTGGATGTTCATTGCCTCCATTCTCATCAACATTGGCATGTGGTTTGAGCGCTTCGTGATCATTGTCACCACCTTGCATCGAGACTACATGGTGTCTGCGTGGGGAAGCTTCAGCCCGACCATTTTTGATGTGATCACCTATTTGGGGTCGCTCGCTTTGTTCATGACATTGTTTTTGCTCTTCATTCGATGGGTGCCGATGATCGCAATGGCAGAGGTAAAGATGGTCATGCCAGAAGCGGATCCTCACGCGGAGGCAAAAGAAGGCCATGGGGCGGAGGCAGAGAGCCATGGGTTGCCCGCCCACAGCGTTCAACCTGTCCCAGCAGAATAGGCGAGGGACGATGGAGGTGATTTCATGACAGCCAAAACCACATACCGCCCTCTTCTTTATCTTGCGGAGTTTGAGACTCCGGCCCAAGTGCTTAAAGCCGCTGAACGTGTCCGAGATGCAGGGTATCGCAAGTGGGATGTTCACACCCCCTTTCCAATCCACGGGATGGATCGAGCAATGGGCTTGCCGGATAGCCGCTTGGGATGGATTGTGCTTGCATGTGGGCTGACTGGCTGCTTTTTTGCCTTGGGGCTCATCTGGTGGGCCAATGGAGTGGATTATCCCTTGATCATTGGGGGGAAAGCTCCCTTTTCCTTGCCTTCTTCAGTTCCTGTAATGTTTGAGCTCACTGTTCTTTTTAGTGCTTTTGGTGCGGTTCTTGGCATGCTGGGCCTCAACCGCTTGCCGATGCACCACCATCCCCTTTTTCAATCAGAGCGCTTTGAGCGTGCAACGGACGATCGATTCTTCATTTCGATCGAAGCCTCGGATGAAAAATTCGATATCGAAGAGACGCGCGCATTCCTTGAGTCTCTTTCTCCTTCTCACATCGAACTGATTGAGGAAGAAGTCCAATTCAAAGAGGTTAAGGGTGATGAAGAATAAGACCCGCTTT
>JANWYL010000126.1 GCA_025056955.1 Sandaracinaceae bacterium
AGGATGAGTTCGGCTGCACCTCGGCCGGCGTTTTCCATGAGCACAATGCCAGGAACGCCTTGCTCGATGAGGTTGCGGTCGATGGCTTGTGATTCGGCTCGGCTCAAGAGGGGGCGGGGCATCAGAGGGCCTCCATTGCACGAAGAAAACGGCGCACAGCGTAGGCGATCCCCCAAAACAGGGCGTCGGAGACGATGGCATGGCCAATGTTGAGCTCGCGAATCGAGGGCACGGCGCGAAGGAGCGGGGGGACGTTGGCGACTGTGAGCCCATGTCCCGCAGCAAGGTGCAGAGGCTGCTTGAGCTTGGCGTTGTACTCAGCCGCCTGGTGCAAGGTGTGAAGGGCTTTCTCTGCTTCTTCGCCTTTGGCGTTGGCATAGTGACCGGTATGAAACTCGATCCGGGAAACACCAAGCCGTAGGGCTGCATCAATTTGCTTGGGCTCAGCTTCGATGAAGAGCGAAACTTCAATCCCCCCTTCTTTGAGGCGTTGAATAAGGGGCTTCAGCATGTCGAAAAGCCCATCTGCATCAAGCCCTCCCTCTGTTGTGCGCTCTTCACGACGTTCTGGAACAAAGGTCACAATGTTCGGGCGCACCCGAAGCGCAAATTCGGTCATGGCTTCGGTTGGGGCCATCTCGAGATTTAAAAGGGTACGGACCCTTTGCCGAAGGCGTTCGACGTCTTCGGGTTGGATGTGGCGGCGATCCTCGCGGAGGTGCACCGTGATGCCGTGGGCTCCGGCCGCTTCGCAGGCAAGGGCAGCCTCGACAGGGTCTGGATAGGGCGTGCCGCGGACTTGGCGGAGGGTCGCAACATGATCGACATTCACATGGAGTCGAACGGGCCTTTGCATCATCTTTTGCAATCCTCGCACGGCTTGTTTTGGTGAGCGAGCCGCAAATTGCTAGCGCCCGTAACGCGCGCGAAGCAGCGCGGCCAGGGCATCTCGGGCACTCGTTGGGGTATGCCCAAAGCGCTCGACCATCGCTTCGAGGGTTGCTTGGGCCCGGCGCTTGCGCTCAGGGGTTGGGATCGGCTCGTCAGCAACCAAGCGCAAAACGTCTTCCGCAATTTCGGCGAGCTGCTTTTTGCGAGAAGCCCATGTGGCTTCTTTGAGTTGCTGAATGTACCGAGGGAAAATGCGAGCGTTCACGACCTTTTCGTCTGGGTGATCGATGGCATAGGCCGCAATCGTGCTGATCAGGTCTTTGCGAAACGCTTCCTGGGCACGCACAACGCCAAGCATCTGCTCGACACGCTCCATGAGCCGAATGTCTGGATCCTCATCTCGGCCCGTGATGGGGTTTGGAATGCGCTCTTTTTTAAGCCAATACGAAACATGCATGACATAGCGGTCGAAAAGCTCGACGTACTGCACTTCTTCGACAAGGCCTGTGGCCTGGCGCAATTCTTCATCGATGCGATCGAGCCACCGGTTGCGGACGACTTCGATAAAAGCCCGGTGGTCTTGGTAGCCACCGTCTGGCGACTCCCTCAAAAACTCGTGGTCCTCGCTATCACAAAACTCCCGAATCCTTGCAAGAACAGCTAGAGGCGAGAGGTGGCCATAGTCTGGGTACTGAGCTGCGTCAAGAAGTATGGTTCTGATTTCGCGGGGAGAGGCTCCTGAGCTGCCTTCATAATTGGCCCAGGTGTCGCTTTCGTGCCGGATGTCTTCAATGCGGGTGCGAATTTCTGATGCCTCTTCGTTTGAAAATCGACTTGGCACGATTCCTTCGGCGTAGAGTTCTGCTTTCTCGATTGGGGTAAGCGAAGCCACAAGGCTTCCAAGCTTTCGGCTCCACTTTGAGTAGCTCTCCGCCTTTGGCCGGCGAAGACGCGTAAGAACAGCCCACAGGGCAGCCACATAGGTTGCGTGTGGGGCGGCTTTGCGGCCAAGATGGGGGATGATTTGCTTGTCGTAGATCATTTGCTCTGCCCGGTAGTCAACGAGGTAGGGAACCCGGATCAGCGTCAGACGCCCCCTAAAAGAACGGTACTCGTGATGCTCCCGAAAGGCCCGAAGGTGCACGTCGTTGGAAGTGGCGACAAAGACCACATTCAAGGGCAAAATCGAGGTGCTCAGCGAGACTTCTCCCTGCTCAACAGCAAGGAGAAGGTACTTCCAGGCCTCGAGCGGTCGCTTGAGGAGGTCTGAAAATTCGAGAACGCCCCCTGTGGCATCGACGAGCTCGCCAAACGTTTCGTAGAGCGCAACAGAGGTGAGCGATGCAGGGAGGGCTGCGAGAGAACGATCGACTGTGATTTGGCGCTCTGAGGCATCGACTGCCATCTGAGGGCCAATGGTTACGGCCCCTCGCCTGTAACGCTGTGAAAAAGTGATGCGTTCGACACGGACGTGCGCCAGCACTTTGCGCACATCGCCCCGGTAGGCAGTCATAAGGGCGTCGAAGATTTTCCGGTTTTTTGCACCAAGGGCTCCTTCGAGGATAAGCCTTGGGGGAGGCTCGCGCTTCTCTTGGCTTTCCTTGTAAGACGCTTCGAGGAAAGCCAGCCGTTCCCGGCTTGGCAAGAGCAAAAGGGGATTTTCGCGAAGCTCGCTTTCCAAGCGAAGCTCGATTGATCCCTCAGGCAAGTGCGCGTAAGAGTCAACTGCACGCATTGTGTCTTCTTGTGCCCCAAAGCCAAGCGGTCGCCCCTCTCTGCCTCTTGGGAAAACCCAGCTAAACGAATAGAGGGCTCCTTCTTCCGTTTCAGAGTAGTGCTCAAGGGCTCGAAAGATGCAGCGCACGAAAGTGGACTTGGCGCTTCCGTTTGGGCCGTGGAGCAAGATCAATCGATTGGTTCGCCCCTCTCGGACGAAGTTTGAAAGCGCTCGATAGAAAGCTGCTTGGACTTCTTCCTGGCCAACGAGCGCGTCCTCTGTGCGTTCAGAATCAAAGCCGAGGTCAAAGAGGGAGTACCTCACCACCTCTCCGCCTCCTGGGCGCTTGATCGTTTGCTTTCCGAAGTGGTCGAAGCAGTCACGCAAATACCTTGCAGCGTCCCGGGAGAGCAGATAAGGGGAGCGGCGCACGAGGCTCAGGTATTCTTCGAAGGAAAGCACCCTGCGCTCGCTTTCAAATCGGCTGCGTAGGGCGCGGCTTGTTTCTTCGAGGAAATTCCTTGTGCTTGTGGCAGGGTCAGGCGGGGGGGTTTGATCGCTCATGGCCGAAATCAACGGACTTCAAGGGCGACGAGGAGCTTTCGGCGATCTGGCATGCAGGACTCTGGAGTACAGACAGCGAAATCGACCAATGCTTCGAGCTCGTGCTTGCCTGATGGAGCTTCGAATGTGACATCAAAACGCGCAACCTGCTCAGAAAACTCCTTGGCATCTTCCCGGCTCAGATTTTTTTTCGAAACCTTGACCTCAGGCGGCGCATCGATTCGGACTGCAATTGGGTAGTCTTGATTGACGTGAAAGGGGCTTTTCGCTTGAAGCCGAATCGAAAAGCGACCCTCGTTTTTTGAGTCATAGCTTGCTTCTGTAATCGCTTCGAGCCGAAAGTTGTCTTCTTCCCAGCGAGGCTTTGAAGGAGAAGATGGCGAGGAGGAAGCAGAGGGAGAAGGAGGAGGGGAGGAAGAAGAGGTTTCTGAAGAGCCACATCCCATGCTTCCCAAGCTCAGCCAAAAAAGAGGGAAAAAAGCACGGAGGAGCGTTCTTCTAGGCATGGCATGGATTGTTTGCCATTTTTTCGATTGTGCACTTCCGTTTTAGCCTTTACCTTGAAGGAAGCCAAAGGATCGCTATGTCCCTGGGTCGTGTGCTCCTTGTCGAAGGCATTCATCCGGATGCGAAGCGCAATCTTGAGAGCGAAGGCTACGAGGTCGAGCTTTTGCCAAAAGCCTTAGGAGAGAGTGAGCTCATCGAAGCAGCGAAAGGTGCAATTGCGCTTGGAATCAGAAGCAAAACCAGAGTGACGCCACGGGTGATTGAAGCCCTTCCTGAACTTTGCGTCGTGGGCGCTTTTTGCATTGGGACCAACCAAATTGCTCTCGACCACGCCAACGCTTGCGGCATTCCAGTTTTCAATGCCCCTTTTGCGAGCACGCGAAGCGTTGCTGAGATGATCATCGCCGAAATCATCATCCTTGCCCGCCAGCTTGGCGATCGCAACCGCGATGTGCATCGTGGGGTTTGGTCCAAGTCTGCGGCAGGCTCGTACGAAATTCGGGGCAAAACCCTTGGAATCGTTGGCTATGGGCACATCGGGCGCCAAGTGGGGGTGCTTGCAGAGGCCATGGGAATGAAGGTGATTTTTTACGATATCGCGCCTCGCCTTCCCATGGGCAATAACCGCCCTGTTGAGTCGCTTGAAGCTTTGCTTGAGCAAAGCGATTTTGTGACCCTGCACGTGCCTGAAACACCTCAAACCAAAAACATGATTGGGGCGAAAGAGATTGCGCGAATGAGGCCAGGCTCCTACCTCCTCAATGCGAGCCGTGGCACTGTGGTAGACATCGAGGCTTTGGCTGAGGCGATTCGTTCGAAGCACTTGGCTGGTGCAGCGGTTGACGTTTATCCAGAAGAGCCAGAGGCAACAGGAGATGGATTTGTAAGCCCGCTTCAAAATTTGCCAAATGTGTTTCTTACGCCACACATTGGCGGCTCCACAGTTGAGGCCCAGGTCGCAATTGGAAGGGAAGTGTCTCAAGCCCTCCTTTCATTTCTCAAAACGGGGAACACCCTTGGCGCCGTCAATTTTCCCCAAGTCGAACTTCAGCGCCGCCCAGGCACCCACCGGATCACCCACGTGCATCAAAACATTCCGGGAGTCCTCCGGGATGTCAACCGGATTGTTTCAGAGGTTGGGGCCAATGTGGTGGCACAAGTGCTTGGTACAGATGCTGGAATTGGCTACCTCATTTTCGACTTTGAAGGCGATTCATCTGCACCGCCAATCATTTCCGAGCGCCTTGCCCGCCTCGAGACGACAATACGTGTTCGCAGGCTGCCTTAGGCAAGGGGGAAGCCTAGGGTGCTTCAAAACGCTTGTGCACAAGGAAGGGCGTGCTTGCCCCGAGCAAAGCGCCTCCTGCGATCCCAATCAGGCCTGAAAGCCCCGCGCATTCGCATCCAAGTGAGCCTCCCAAGAAAAGGATGCCCACGCTTGCGATCAAATACGCGAAAGGATCATCTGCTTTTCGACCAAGCCACCCAACGAGGCCTCCAGCGCTGCTTCCTCCAAGCACGCACGCAGGAAGGCACCACGAAACACACGCCCCACCAAGACAAGAGTGGGTGCGTGATTCTGCAAGGCGCACAATCAAAAAGGGAATCCACGCAGCCCAGGCAGACAGTTGCGCTGCACGCCCTGCACTGCCTCCAATGTAGATGGCCAAGGCCACTGTGGCATAAATCGCTAACGCAACGAGAAGGCGAAAGGCTTCAGGTGCTTCGATGGCAATTGCCACCACAAAGAGCAACCCAGGCCAGCCTTTGATGAGGGCATGGCGGAGACGAGCACGCTCATAGGCCGAGCGGATTTTCCGAAGCAGGACATGATCGAGATCACGAGGATTCATCGAAACACCCCTTCAAACAGTCGGCGGAGCTTCACGACCATTCGCTCCTTGCGTTTGCGAAGCACTGCATTGAGAGGAAGGCCCTTGAGGATGGCGTCAAGCACTTCTTTGTCTTTTGGCGAAAGTTGTTTTACCGCCTCTTCAAATTCAGCCCTGAGCTCATTTGCCTCGAGAAACGATTCAGGAGAGGAGATTGGATCGTCGCTTTCTCCAATTTCCTCGGTAAGGGGGACAATTGGGGAGCGCTTGTGTTTTTTGCGTTCGCTGCGGCATCGGTAGGCAGCAATTGCAAAAGCCCACGAGAGCACGTCTCCCTCGCAATCGAATTCGCAGGATCGCTCAAAGAGCTCGATCAGCACTTCTTGGGCGATGTCGTCGCTTTGGACGGCTCCATTTGAAGAGGCGCTCAGCATGCGATGACAAAAGGCCCGAACGAGCGGCCAAAGCTCACGCGCAAGGGGCTCAATCGCAGAGCGGTCGCCCTCGGACACCTTGCGCATCGCTTCGTTGAGTGCCGCTCGGCGGGCCTTGTCCATGGGGATTGCTTATCCTTTCGCGCAGTTGCAGTTGGAACCGCAATGGCAATCCGCACCGCATGGGCAAGCAGGGCATGAGGGGCAGCTTTCGCTCATTGCCCTGATGATTTGGGTTCCGGCCAGTGTGCCGAAAGCGATTGCCAAAACCATCAACCATTTCTTGAATGCAGGCATGTCTCCTCCTTTCTTGAATGAGAGCCGATTTGATGCCCTCGATGGCTATGGGCACATCGATGGCCAAGTGTGACGCCGTTGGGATCTCCTTGAGGAATTCCCTGCCAAGCCCAGCTGTTCTTGCCCTGATGGCAATGGGCATGCTGTGCGGGAAAATAAGATGGGTTGTGAAGGGATGAAACCGTTTTCCATCGTCGTGCCAGGAAATCTCGATGGGGTACACCTCGGTCATCGGGCCCTTTTTGAAAGGGCCCTTGAGCTCAAAAAGGGGGAGGAAGATCGGGTTGAGGTCTTAGGCCTGACGTTCGATCCTCATCCTTTGGCCGTCATTGCCCCGGAGCGGGCCCCACTGCCCCTCACCTCACTGGAACGCCGCATCGAACTTTTGCACCGTTTTGGAGCCGATCGCGTTGAGGTGATTGCCTTCGACTCGGACTATGCCTCGCTTTCGCCTGAAGCATTCGTGAAAGATGAGCTCATTAAGAAGCGCCGTGCCAAAGCGCTTGTGGTGGGGCCTGATTTCCGCTTTGGAAAGGGAAGGACAGGGGATGTCCACACCCTTTGTGAGCTCTGCAATCCATGGGAGGTGAAGGTTGAAGTGGTGAGCATAAAAGGAGATCAGGAGATTGAGCGCATTTCTTCCACAGCGATCCGAGAAGCACTTGCAAAGGGTGAAGTGGACAAAGCAGCCCGATGGCTGGGTCGCTTCCATGAAGTTGAAGGAGAAGTGGTGCGAGGTGATGGCCGGGGGAGGCAACTTGGGTTTCCAACTGCCAATATCCGCCCGGATCGGGTATTGCTCCCAAGAGACGGCGTCTATGCAGTGATTGTTCGCATATTTGAGGAGGGGAGGAGGCTTTCACCGTGGCTCAGAGGCATGCTTCACCTTGGTGCGAGGGCAACTTTCGATGCACCTCCTTCCATGGAGGTGCACCTTCTCAATTTTGATGGCAACCTTTACGGAAAACGTCTGCGGATCGGCTTTGTTGCGCGCTTGAGGGAAGCGCAGCGTTTTGAAAGCGCCGAGGCCTTGCGTCGGCAGCTTGGAGCAGACAAAGAGCGAACTGCTTTTGCGATTGAGATGGTAGGCCCTGAGGAAGGAGCCCTTGGCTAGGGGTGTAATGGGCTTACCAATCGAATCAAAAGAAGGCCAGGTGGGTTGTGGCCTCACCTCGTGGTGGTGCTTTTCTCAGCGGCAAGTTCTGAGAAGATGCCTCCTGTCATCACATCGAGCAAGGCCTGAATTTCGGCGATCTGCTCTGTGTCCTCCTCGCTGCCATTGAGGGCCGACTCAGCAAGGCGCTTCCATTCGAAATAGAGCCGTACGATCTCATTGAGCCATTGGAGGCGCTCTTCTTCGAGCCTTCGCTCCTCGATGAGGAGAGAACTTTCTTCTGAGGCGTAGAGCAATCGATCGAGCCTAAAAGTGAGGGAGCCAGCCAAACTCCACGATTCGTCGCTCGTTAGCGCCACACTTTCCAAGCTGCCTTGGCGGCTCCGGAGATCCCATCCAGAACCGCGACGCAAATCAGCTCGGAGGATTGGAAGGAGGCCAGACCATCGCGCCCTTTCCCTGGCTTCTCTGGCCCTTCCTGGATCGAAAAAGGAACTTGACTGGAGGCGGCGCAAAAGCTCAGAGAGCAAGGGATCCGAGTTGGCAAGGAAGGCCATGGGTTCGCGATGGGCGGCCGGGCGTTTGTGCATGGAATGGAGGCCTACCGAGGCAGGACGAGCGACGTGGTCAAGGGGGGCATCGAGCAAGGCCATCGCAGCACCTTCTTCGCCGCCAGAAGCAAGACGCCGGTAGCGGGCAGAAAGGTGAAGGGCTGCTTGGGGGGGCTGTGAGGCACAGGCCATAAACAAAAGCCCTGCTAACCAAGTAAGCAAAGTGTAACTTGAAGCCATGCCCTGCCGCATTGCAAAGCGAGGTGCCAGAAAGAGTGCTTTTGGATGGCTTGAAAAATTCGATCACTTGCTGGCGGGTTGGCGCTGTGTTGCCGGCACTTTTTCGCCAGGGCTTTCCCGAATTCCTTTCACCAAA
>JANWYL010000127.1 GCA_025056955.1 Sandaracinaceae bacterium
TGCGCGAGCACTTCGCGAAATCGCGATCGTGCTCCAAGATAATCCCCAGCTCGAAACAAAGAATCAGCAAGCAAAAACAACGCATCAGAGAAGCCAGGATGATTCGGATGGTTCTCGACAATGTCAGTGAAAATAATGGAAGCGCGGACATAATCCTTGAGCTGATAGTAGAGTTCTCCATCAGTTAAGCGCTCTTCAACATAGGTATGGCTCCTCTGCTTTTCCACTCCTAAGGGTTCCTTCAGCCATGCGTCAATCTGACCTTCAAGCATTGACACTTCTCGCGCCAAGGCAGTCAAATCCTGAGCGGAAATTGGTTTGCCCGCTCCAAGAGCCACCATTCCCGCGAGCACAACCCAAAGTGCTCGATCTAATCGAGCCTGCCAGCCCCAGACCTTCACTATTGCTCCTCCCTTCCCGTTTGAGCTCCCGCTTCTTCAGCTCGTTTACCTCTTCCTAGCCCCTCAATTCGCTCAAGGTAACGAACAGCAGGCCTTTCTTCAAGTGGAGCAGTTGGCCCTCCCTTTTCGTAAGCAACCACCCGCAAGGTGACCGATTTGCCCTCAGGAACATTGAAAGTGTAGCTGGATCGAACACGGAAGCGGTAACCTTTCAAGTAGGAGAAGATGCCATAACCGTGGCCCCTGTACTCTAAATTCACTGTGAGGTTGTGATCCCCTGGAACGATTGATCCATTGTACACCTCAAATTCGGCCTGGTCTCCAAGCGGGCCCTCTTCATCAGCTCGGCTGAAAATTCGAGCACCATCGAGTGCATATTGCACCTTGACCAATCGATATGAAGCCGACATGCGATTTTCGTGGATGATCAAGGCTTGCGCACCTGCGACCACGCCCTGTAGAACCGTCTCAGCCAAAAGAGAGAGGCGCGTTTTGGAGCGAAAAATTTGCTCCTTCAACGCATCAATTCGTTGCTCAAGATCGCGCAAGCGAGTGGCATAGGCACCTGCATCCACTGTTGGGGCTGCCTGCCCTCCTCCTTCACTTAACCCTTCAGAAGGTTGAGAGGGCGTGCCAGGAACTTCCTGAGCCCAACCTTTGAGTACGTTTCCACCACCTACAGCAAGTGAAATCCCAATCATTCCAAAAACAACCACCAGCTTGCGCATAAGTCCTCCTCAAATTTGATTCAACCAATCCGCCCTGACTTCAAATTTCCTCAAATTCCTCGGCAAAACGCAAACCTCTTTGCACTCCCAGCCCATAATCAATTCGCCATCCCACTGTTGGGCTGCTACATAACACGCGGCCTCATATCGGTCAATGAATCTGACTTCCTCTGCCAGAGGGCAGGTTTTCCTGTTGCTGCCCCAAAGCATCCGAAGCGCCCCTTCCTTGTTCCTCCATCCCGCTTTGCTTCCGCTTTTTGCCCCAAAGCGAAGCCATTCGAATCCGTACGCGGCTTATGATTGTGGGCGATAGATATTGCCTCGCGTGCTCCAAAGCAGCCCCAAGTGTTGTTTTTATTTCAATGCCTGACCCTTCTTGACGGACCCAACAGATCTCCTCCCTTTTACCACTATCAACGGCAATAACGTGCACCCCAATTGACATGATTGTACGAAGCAGTGCAATGACCGAATCCTTACACTCAGAGGATCTGTCATCGACAAAATGAAAGAGCAAAAGAAGAACACGGATGTCTTTTTTGAGAAATTGAGGCAACAAGCGCTGGGCAACTGGGTTGATCCATTCTGGCTCGCAAGGCCCTTGGAGCACCAAGCAAGCGATGCCCGGCTCTACGTCCCAAAGGAGCACAGACTCGGCCAAAAGCTGAGACCAACGGTCGTGTTCGTTCTCCATCAGACCTTTGACGTAGCCTTCGAGCACATATCCCAGGGGAGAAACACCTTGGATACCAAATGACAAGGCAAAGCGCTCAAGCACTTGCCCCAAAGCCAAAGTCTCAAACATCGTCCCCCCAACTTCCGCACAACGCCTTCCAAACAAGAAGGCAAGGGACATGGCTTCGCTTAGCGCCACGGGATCAATCGCTCGCTCCATGGCACTAAGCACTGTCTCGGCATCTTCTGCAATACCACTGACGATTTTTTCGCGGACCTTGACAGAAGCCACGCCGCTTTCCCGTTCTTCAAGGGCCTTCCGCAAACGAAGCATGCAGGAATGCTCCCTTGAAATTTGATCAGCCAAATCACTCTTCTTGGTAGAGCGCTCCTCCTCAGCCACAGCCACACCTCACCCCAGGCCCCCTTCTGATGAGTTTGCATCAATATCCTTTTGGAACCAAGCCATGTCCCACACAGTTTTGGTTATCGATGACGAGAAAAACATCAGGCGAACCCTTCAGATGGTACTCGAATCTGCAGACCTCCATGTGATTGGCGCAAATTCTGCTGAGGAAGCTTTACAAATTGCAGAAGACCACGAGCCAGATGTTGTGCTCCTCGACGTGCGTCTACCAGGGATGAGTGGAATCCAAGCCATACGGGCTTTTCGCTCAGCTGGGTTTGAGATGCCGATTATCATGATTTCCGGCCACTCGACAATCTCAGAAGCCATCGATGCCCTTCGGCAAGGAGCCACGGATTTTCTCGAAAAACCCCTTGACCGCAACCGGGTGCTTGTCAGCGTGCAAAACGCGCTTCGCACTTGGTCGCTCGAGAAAGAGCTGCGTTCGATTCGAGAAAACACCGAAAAGCGCTATGAGATGGTTGGCAAAAGCGAAGCCATGCGCCGCCTCTTTGAGGAGATTGAAAAAGTTGCTCCGACGCGCAGTCGAGTATTGATCATTGGAGAGAGTGGAACAGGGAAGGAGTTGGTGGCCCGAGCCATCCATCGCCTCTCCCCTCGCGCCAACCAACCTTTCGTCAAAGTGAATTGCGCAGCGATCCCATCTGAATTGATCGAAAGCGAGCTATTTGGTCACGAAAAGGGCGCCTTCACTGGAGCAACGAGTAGAAAACAAGGGCTTTTTGAATTGGCCCATCGAGGAACGCTTTTTCTCGATGAAATCGGAGACATGTCTCTTAGCGCCCAAGCCAAACTTTTAAGGGTGCTTCAGAGCGGCGAGTTTACGCGAGTGGGAGGAGAGCGCCCCATTTCAGTCGATGTTCGGATCATCGCTGCCACAAATAAAGATCTTGAAAGCGCAATTGAAAAAGGAGTTTTTCGGGAAGATCTGTATTTTCGCTTGAATGTCATTCCCATTCGCACTCCCCCTTTGCGTGAGCGTCCTGAAGACATTCCTCTCCTCGTTGCAGCTTTTGTTCAAGAATTTGCCAAGGAGCATGGCATTCCCCCAAAGCCGATTGATCCGGAAGTGTTTGACGTGCTCGCAGAACGAAGCTGGCCGGGCAATGTGAGAGAGCTTCGCAATCTTGTGGAGCGGATGCTGATATTGAGTGACGAGCGCATCACCATCGATGACATCCCAGAGCTTCCTGAACAAGAGCTGAGGCGCCTGCGTAAGCTTTTCCCTTTGCCCCAGCCAGAGCATCGAGAGCACAAACGAGAAAGCCTCAAGTCCTATCGAGAGCGCGCCGAGCGGGAATATATCCTCTCCACCCTGCGGGAAGTCGATTGGAACATATCGAAAGCGGCCCTTCTTCTTGGTGTTGAGCGCACAAACCTTCACAAAAAGCTCAAGGTCCTCGGAATTCGAAGGGAAGACGAAGGGGGGCCGAAAATTCAGTCGGGCTGATTTCTCAGGCAGCCTTTCTACCGAAAAACGCCGAAAAGCCAGAACCTTAGCGGATTTGAGGCCAATCGATTGATGAAGGTTGCACGCCTCAGTGAAATGGGGGAAGAGGCCAGTAGCTCATAATGCCAACAAGTCTTCGTTTTCGAGCGCTCGACCCCCTTCCTTTTGGCACAAGACTCTCAATTGCGCGCTTTGCTTTTGAAAACGGCCTCTTGGCTTTGCTTGTTCAGGACCATCGAGCCCCCATTGTGTCCTATCAAGCCTGGTTCAAAGTTGGCTCACGCGACGAAGCAGTTGGGAAAAGCGGGCAAGCCCACCTCCTTGAGCATCTTCTCTTTCTGGACATCTTGGGTTGGCCAGATGGAGGGATCGACCGGGTCGTCGAGGAAGCGGGAGGAAATACAAATGCAGCCACATGGGTCGATTTTACTCACTTCTACGAAAACCTCCCGGCATCCAAACTCGAACTGGCAATTCAGCTCGAGTCAAAGCGAATGCATGGGCTTTGCCTTTCAGAGGAGCGCCTTGAAAACGAAAAGCGTGTGGTTCTCTCAGAACGAAAAGAGCAGGTGGATGACGACATCGAGGGAACCACGCAAGAGGTGCTCCACGCGATGGCTTTCGGTCGCAGACACCCCTACGGCTGGCCAACGATTGGATGGAAAAAAGACATCATTGCCATCACACCTGAAGATTGCATGCACTTCTATCGAACGCACTACTGCCCAAAGCGGTGCATTGTGGTGATCGTGGGTGATTTTGAAATCGAGACAGCACTTTCTGAAATTGCCAAAGCCTATTCCCCACTTGCACCTAGAGGCATCGAGCGGCTTCCGCCTCCCTCACCCCCAAGGTGGCGCCCGAGGCGCCGAACCATTTTTCGCCCTGCTGCCTCGCCCAAGCTCATGCTGGCATGGCCTGCGCCTTCCATTACCTCTCCCTACCACTCCCACCTTTTGCTGGTTTCGGAAGTGCTCGGTGGGGGCAGAAGCAGCCGGCTCTTTCGCTCTTTGGTTGAAGACATGGAAGTTGCAACCGATGTACAGACCCATCTTTTGCCCTTTGAGGGACCATCTCTTTTTGAAATTTGGGTGGATCTACGCCCTGATTCTTCGATCGAAGAAGTGCTCGAGCACATCCAAAAAGAATTATCGCGCCTGGAAGATCGCCCCCTGAGTTATGAAGAACTTCAAAGTGCAAGAAATCGCCTCGAGCTTCGTTTTTTTGAGTCGTTACGTACCCGCTCCGGCATTGCTGAGGAAATCGGCTTCTGCGCAGCGGTCACGGGCGATCCGGCCTATGGCTTTGTTCAGATCGAGCGCTGCCGCCAAAGCACTCCATGGGAGATTCTAGACACCGTCAAGCGCGTCTTTCGGTTCCCCCCTCTTGAGCTTTGTTTGCTCCCTCTTGAAGCCAGAAAAGCCCATAACGCAACAAGGAGCTGCCCATGAAGGCGCTTCTGGCAGAAAATGGAATTCCCCTCCTCGTCGAAAGCGATGATTTTTTGCCCATTGTCGATGTCGTCATTGGACTTCCTCTTGGGAGCGCCTGGGATCCTCCGGGCCTTGAAGGCCTCACGGCATTGTCCGTCCACATGCTCCGCCGCGGAACCAGTGCCTACAAGCCTCCTAAGGGCCCTCCCCTGCCAGCGCTCTCATCCCAGGAGTTCGAAGCGAGCATCGAGCGCTTGGGTGCCTCAATTGAGGTTGAATTACAACGCACAAGTGTTCGCATCCACGCCAGCGTGATTCGGCCCAACCTTGCCCCTCTTTTTTCTCTTCTAGGCGCCATGCTCGAAGCACCAGCACTAGGGGCCCAAGAATTTTTGCGCCTTCGTAACCAAACCATGGCCCACCTCGAATCGGAGCTTGACGATGATGCTTTTCTCGGAACCCTCGCCTGGCAAAAGCACCTTTTCCGAGATCATCCCTTTGCGCGTCCTTCCTACGGGACTTTGTCGTCTCTTGCTCAAATGAGGGTCGACCAATTACGGGCCTTTTTTGAGGAGTGGATCAAAGCATCTCCAATGATTGTGGGCTTTGGAGGCGCGATTTCCCCTGAAGAGGCGGTCGAGCTGATCGAAGCCAACTTTGGAGTGAGAAAAAGCAAAAATCGACCCTTTGTGCTCTCCGAACCTCCTCCCCCCAAAGGCATCCAAGTTGCCATCGTTCACCAAGCACAACGCGAACAGTCACAGCTCTTCGTTACCGCACTTGGAGCCAAGCTTGGTGCGCCCTCTTTTTATCCCTTGGTTGTTGCAAACGCAGCCTTTGGCGGAATGTACACGAGCCGCTTGGTCCGCCACGTTCGCGAACTCAAGGGGTGGAGTTATTCCGCCATGAGCCATCTCTATGCAGACCGCGTTCGTGATGCTTGGGTGATCCATACGCACCCTCCTCTTTCGGTGCTAGGAAAATGCATCAAGCTCGAACTTGATTTGATTCAAGAGTTTTGGAGCGATGGCATTAAAGAAGACGAACTCGATGGGGCCAAGCGCCACCTCATCCACTCACATGCTTTTCGAAGGGAAAGCGCTTTCCAACGCCTAAGCCCGTACCTTGAAGCCTGGCTGCATGAGCTCCCAGGAGATGCCCTTTCCCAACCAAGCGAGGAGATTGCACGGCTCACACTTCAAGATGTCAATCAAGCCATCCAAAGCGCATGGGCCTTTGGGCATGACCTTTGTGTAGTCATTTCAATGTCTGGCCCTGCGCCACGGCTTGAAAAAGAAGCCCAGCGCCTTTCCGGGGCGCTTACGATTTATGAGCCACGCACCCTCATTCGGTAGCTTTATGCGGAAGAGAGGACTCGAACCTCCATGCCCTTTCGGGCGCTGGAACCTGAATCCAGTGCGTCTGCCAGTTCCGCCACTTCCGCAAGGTTTACTTACTCTCTAGCCCTTTTTCGCTCTCGGTCAAGTGAAAGGTGGAGCGGCACCAGTTTTCAATCTCGATTCGATCTCGATTCAATCTCGAAGCAAAGCCAAATCCTCCGGCAATGGCGCCTCCAATTCAACGCAGCGCCCATTCCATGGGTGAGAAAATCTGACGAAAGCTGCATGAAGGGCATGCCGACTGAGACCTTCGACAGAAGGCCCGCCGTAGAGGACGTCACCCAGAAGGGGGCAGCCCACATGCGCCAGGTGCGCGCGAATTTGGTGACGAAACGCACGAAGCACCCGGACTTCCACCTCAGTGGATTTGCTCCATCGCTTGAGCTTGAGGATTTCCGTTTTTGCTTTTCTTCCGAGAGAACGCGAAGGCACAATCACCCGCTTTGGGTCAGACGGGTGATTGGCAAGCGGAAAATCGATCACCTGCCCTTCTTCAAGCTTGGCTTCAGGCGAAACAAAAGCGAGATAGCGCTTCTCGAGAATCCCAGAAAGAAGTGCATCGCGAAACCACCGGTGGGCTCCCTGATCGCGCGCAACAATGATGAGGCCACTTGTGCCTGCGTCCAAGCGGTGAACAAGCCCTGCCTCCCTTCGTTTCGGCGCTGCGTTGAGGGCCTCTTTGTAGTGAGCAGCCACGAAATTCGCCACCGTTTCCTCTTCTTCTTGAGCAAGAGGGTGAGCGGGCATACCAGCTGGCTTCCCGAGGATGACAAAACGCTCGTGTTCAAAAAGCACTGCAATCGGCAGATCAGGACGGGGAATCGGATCGAAATCGCGCAAGCGAGGCGGCGCAAGCACAGCAATTCGCATCTCCTTTTCAACCCGCTCTCCTTTTTTGCCCACCCGCGAGTTGATGTGGACCTGCCCCTCCTCGATGAGCTCGATGGCAGCCCGCCTTGAAACACCAAGCTTCTGGGCAAGATAACAATCCAAGCGTTTTCCAACTTCTTCTGCCTCAACGAGAAAAAGGGTTGGTGGCTTGAGGGGTTGGTCTGAACCAGATGTCATGGCCTTTCCTCATCCAAAAAGGCCGCGCAACTTCTCGAAAAAGCTCCGCTTTTCAGGATGGGCGCTCTCTCCGAGTTCAACCGCAAGTTCTTCGACCAGCTTGCGTTGCTTGCGGGTGAGCTCCTTTGGCACTTCAATCACGACAGTAACGATTTGGTCGCCTCTTCCAGCCCCCCCAAGCACAGGAAAGCCCTTCCCTTCCAGACGAAAGCTCGTTCCGGAAGGAGTCCCTGCAGGAATCCCAAGTTTATACTTGCCATCCAGGGTTGGCACCTCGATCTGGGTGCCAAGCACTGCTTCGGGGAAGCTAATCGGCACAGTGACCAGAAGATTCGCCCCATCGCGGCGGAAAATCGGATGGGGATCAATCACCACGCGCACATGGAGGTGCCCAGGAGGGCCGCCGTTGCGACCGGCATGACCGCTTCCCGGGAGGGTGCGCACGGCCCCATCCTCGATCCCAGGCGGCAAGCGCACAAGAATTTCTTCGCGGCCTCTGATCAGCCCCTGGCCAGCGCACCTTTTGCAAGAAGTTTCAACCTTTTTTCCTGTCCCCCCGCATACTGAGCAAGGCCGGGAAACTCTCAAAAATCCACTCTGAAAAAGCACTTCTCCGCTCCCACCGCACGCATGGCAACGCAACACACGGCTTCCCGGCTCAGCGCCGCTTCCCCGACATGCAGGACACTCGCGCAAGGGCT
>JANWYL010000128.1:0-271 GCA_025056955.1 Sandaracinaceae bacterium
TTGAGCATGGTCCTGGCCGCTCTTTTGAGCCTAACCCCCCTGGGTATGACCCCTTTTATCACGCCGAACTGGCCATAAAGGCAGGTTGCAACGCCTATGCCGCTCCTCTGGGCTTTATCGAAGCCGTTGCTCGAAAATATGCAGGGCGCCTCCCCCTCATTCTCAAAGTGAACAATTCCGACCTCCTTGGCACCCCCCCTGCTCCCCACTCGGCGCTCACATCAAGCGTGAAAGACGCCTTGCGTTTGGGTTGCGTGGCAGTCGGCTTTAC